>NZ_CP116221.1:600000-900000 GCF_023556315.2 Psychroserpens ponticola
TTAGATGAATCTTGTTTTTGATAAGCTAACTGTATAGTGAGACTATCGATCTCATTTGTTTGGGAAAAACAAAAAAGCGACGAACACAAAACAGCTAATGTGATTAACTGCTTCATAGCGTTGTATTAAAAGTTACCGAGTTAATTAAACACTTTTCGGCTTTGAGGGAAAGGAAAAACAAGTTTAAAAAAGTCAAGGTCAACCTTAATAATGATTGAGTATTAAGTTTCATCAATGTTTGGGACTCTTGATTAATAGCTTACCAAAAATGTATAAAAGGGTTCTAAAATGCTAATTTTCGGGTTTTAATACCTAAAAATTAGTTAAAGTGATCATTAGATTTTATGAAAAAATCGACGAATAGATGAACGGCAAAAAACATAGAAAAACAACACTTTTGTCGATGAAATGCACGCGTATTGTTAACATGTTGATTATTAGTTAATTATGTTTGTAAACATCAAAAACAGGCAATGCAATATGATTAAAATCAAATAGACATTGGTTTTCCCAAGAACTTCCTGATGTTGAGGTGTTTTCATTTCCAGTAAAAGCAACCCAATCTGGAGCCCAATAACAAAATCCGATTCCTCGCTTATTTGGGATGCTTTGTATGGCGTTTACCAACCATTCAAAATAAGCTTTTTGCCCTTGAGGTGTAGCTGGAAATTCAGCTAAAATTTGATCATTACTTCCAATATAGTTTGTGTAGTTGTCATCCCAAGCTAATGTAAAAGGATATGCAACTTCTACCATGAGGATCTCTTTTTCAAAAGTAGTAGCGAGTTCATTCATCTTAGTTTGAACAAGCGTTAAGTTTTTAATTTGAAATTGAGGATAATAGGACAAACCGATAATATCAAAATCAACATTAAAAGGTTCTAGTTCATTAAAAAAGTATATAGCATTTTCAACGCTTGAATGATGCAGCATAATTTTAATCGAGCCATCAGTATCTACATCTTTTATCGCTTTTATGGCTTCGTTAACTAATAGTGCATAGTTACTCCAGTTATTTGAAAAATCATCCCAAACTTTTCCATAATTCCATAAAAAACCACTGTCAGTTTCATTGCCAATTTGAATGATATCAGGAAGCGTGTTTTGATTTTTTAATTGTGTGACGACATCTTTTGTGTAGTCGTAAATAGCAACTCTTACCTCTTCACTGGTCATGTTTTGCCAAGCTAAAGGAGGTGTTTGCGTTCCTGGATCTGCCCAAAAATCACTATAATGAAAATCTAATAAAAAATCCATTTGCTTTGTCTTGATGCGTTGTGCATAGGCTTTAACATCTTCTAAGCTATTTTCTCCATCTTGAGGTGTATGCCATAATTTAAGACGTATAAGATTGGTTCCATTTTCCGAAACAAAATCTAGAAGTTCAACAGGAACTCCGTTTTCATCTTTGTAGTTGATGTTGTAATCTTCTAATTCAGATTGAAAGGATAAATCCATGCCTTTATAAAAGATAGAAGTGTCTTCTGGTGGATTGTTTTGTTGTTTTGAATCGTCGGAATTGCTACAACTCACTATTAAAAAAAGTAATGCAATCAGTTTAAGGTGTTTCATTTATTTAATTCTTGCCGAATTTAATCCTGTTTCTATTGTTGTCTAGAACTTGATTTCAAAAACACAATGAAACGTTAGTTCGAGTGATTTTGAGGTACGAAAAATTGTGTCGAGGACTAATTTAAAGTAAAAATTCATATTCTCGATACAAATTTTACTCATTTTCAATCGTAAAATTTACTCGAATTGACGAATTTCGTCAAAATGGACAATAGGTTTATAAACTCTAAAATAATCAATTAAAGCGAGTCATACTCCTAAAAAAATAATAAAAAACCTATCTTTGCAGACTTATAAAATAAGATAAAAATGAATCTTCAGGATACACTTTCAAAGCATGTGAAACAGGCTATAAATTCAATTTATAGTGCTGAATTAGAATCGGTTGAATTTCAAGCCACTCGTAAAGAGTTTGTAGGAGATATAACCGTTGTAGTGTTTCCTATGTTGCGTGTTGTTAAGGGAAATCCTGTTCAGATTGGTGAGCAAATTGGTAATTATTTGGTTGAACATGTTTCTGAAGTTAAAGGATTTAATGTCGTTAAAGGGTTTTTGAATGTTGAAATTGATGATGCTTATTATATTGATTTTTTCAACAGAATAAAAGATCAGCAAGACTTCGGATTTGTGTTACCTAAAGCTTCTGATAAAGCTATTATGGTTGAATATTCTTCGCCTAATACAAATAAGCCATTACACTTAGGTCATATTAGAAATAACTTATTAGGTTATAGTGTTTCTGAAATTTTAAAAGCTTCTGGAAAGACCGTTTATAAGACACAGATTATTAATGATAGAGGGATTCATATTTGTAAAAGTATGTTGGCTTGGAAAAAATACGGAAATGAAGAAACTCCAGAATCGACTGGTTTGAAAGGCGATAAACTTGTTGGGAATTATTACGTGAAGTTTGATCAAGAGTATAAAAAAGAAATTCAGCAGTTAGTTTTAGAAGGACAAAATGAAGATGAAGCTAAAAAGAATGCACCATTATTATTAGAAGCACAACAAATGCTTCAAAAATGGGAAGCAGGAGATGATGAGATTGTAGCATTATGGAAAACGATGAATGGTTGGGTGTATGAAGGTTTTGACGAAACCTATAAAAACTTAGGTGTCGATTTCGATACACTCTACTACGAAAGCGAAACCTATTTATTAGGAAAAGAATTTGTTTCTGAAGGTTTAAAAACTGGTGTCTTTTTTCAGAAAGAAGATGGTTCTGTTTGGTGTGATTTAACCGAAGATGGTTTGGATGAAAAAATCGTTTTGCGTAGTGATGGTACAGCAGTGTATATGACTCAAGATATTGGGACAGCGATTCAACGTGTGAAAGATTTTCCAGATGTTGGTGGAATGGTGTATACTGTGGGAAATGAGCAAGAATATCATTTTCAAGTGTTGTTTTTAATCATAAAAAAACTAGGTTTTGAATGGGCTAAAAATTTATTTCACTTAAGTTACGGAATGGTAGATTTACCTTCAGGAAAAATGAAGAGTAGAGAAGGAACTGTTGTAGATGCTGATGATCTAATTGTTGAAATGGCTCAAACTGCTGAAGAAATTTCAGAAGATTTAGGCAAGCTAGATGGTTATTCAAATGATGAAAAACAAGAGCTTTATAAAACGATTGGTTTGGGAGCTTTAAAATATTACATATTAAAAGTAGATCCGAAAAGACGTATCTTATTTGATCCAAAAGAGTCTATCGATTTTCAAGGAAATACAGGGCCTTTTATTCAATATACTTATGCTAGAATTCAATCCATACTTAGAAAGTCGAATACGAATTCTAATGTCACATTGAGTGCATTCGAAGTATCTTTACATCCTAAAGAAAAAGAACTGCTTAAACAATTAGAGTTGTTTCCAGAAGTGATTCAAAATGCAGCAGAGCATCACAGTCCTGCGCTTATAGCAAACTACACGTATGAATTGGTAAAAGCATTCAATTCATTTTATCAAAATGTATCTATTTTAGGTGCAGATAATGATAATGAAAAAACATTTAGAGTACAGCTATCTCAAACCGTTGCAAACGTTATTAAAAATGCATTTGGTTTATTAGGAGTTGCTGTGCCAGAACGTATGTAGTTTTTAAAGAATTAAAAGCGTACTCTAAAGCTAATATTTGGTGTCACACCTAAAGATAAATTATCGATGCTTACAATCTCGCCATTTTCGTCTTCAGCAAAATAAGTATTTATAATATTTCTTCGATCAAACACATTCCAGATTGAAGCACCTATAGAAGCATCTAGTTTTTTTCCGAATTTTAATTTATATGTTATAGACATATCTGTTCTAAAATAACTACTCAAATTAGTGCTATTTGGTGATTTGTATTCAATGCTAGAATTAGCGGTGTTTTGAACTTCTGTAGGTAATGTAGTTGGTTTGCCTGAATGCCAATTAAAACCCAGAGCTAGATTTAAATTGTTGATTGCATATGTACTCGCAAATGTAACAGCATGTCTTACGTCTAAATTGTTTCTAAAAGCAGTATTGTTATTTATATTATCGAAGGTGTAATTATTATTACTAAATGAATAACTCAGCCAAGTACTGAAAGTTTCAAATTGTTTATTGATTAAAAAATCAATACCTAAAACTTGATATTTGCCAATGTCATTTACAAACTGAAACTGATTTTGAAATCCTTGACTTCTACTCGTAATTCCCTTAACATTTTTAATAAATGCTTCAGCACTTATGAACAATTTGTTTTTGTTATAATGAATGCCGAAAGCGCCTTGAGCACTTTTAATAATTGGAATGTCTTCATTGTTTGATAATATCCAACGTCGTTTTTCAATGCCTAAAAAGTCATTTTGAAGGTCTATAATTTGTGAGGTCGTTTGACTTTTAAATTCTGCCAGAAACTCCAATCTAAAGTTGTTACTTAGTTTGTGACTTACTGATAATCTAGGCTCTGTAAAAAACTCTGAAAATTTTTCAATAAAATTAGTTCTTATACCTATTCTAGCATAAGTGTTTTTATCTGCTGAAGTAAATTCAGCTTCACCATAAATAGAATGTGTTCGATTAACTTCTTTAACAAAACTAGTAAAGTCAGGAAAGTCTACTTCTTCAAAATTGCTAATAATAACTTCATTAAACTGGTAGCCACCATGTAATTTTAAGTTGTCATCAATATGATTAGTTGCATTTATTTTTATGCCCAAATCCTTTACTTTGTTTTCTTGATTTTGACGTTGATTATTTATAACATCAAAATCGGTCGCAATGAGATCATAGTTTGAAATGTAAACTTGTGCTGTAGTTGTGAGTTTGCTATTCCAATACTTTAAATATTGTACTCCTGCAGCAAAATTATTTTGCTCTAAGGTATTTGTTAAGGATACATTTTCGTCAGCAATAGAAAGTTGATCGTAAGTCAAACTATTATTTATTGTCGAAAAATTAAATCGAATTTGATCCTGATCTGTGATATCATATAACAGCTTCGCTGCGATGTCATAGAAATAAAACCGCTCGTTATTTGACACAATTTGAGTTGAATTCTGTGGTGAATTAGAAAAATCTGAATCTTGAAATACACGTTGTAAATATTGATCGTAAGTTGGTGTGAAAATGAAATCTGTAACCGACCGTCTTGCAGATAATTGAATTTCAGCTTGTTTAGTTAATGGTACTTTTGCAAAGCCATCAGCATGAATAAGATTAAAACCAGCTCCAGATTTAAAGTCTTGATCTAGGCTATTGGTTTGTTGCATGTCAATGACGCTTGAAACACCGTCACCATAAATAACACTAGTCCCATTTTTTGAAACATTTATATCTGTTGTAAGATATGGATTGAAAGCAGATACTAAGCCAAAAAAATGTCCAGATTGATACATTTTTATGCCATCCCAAAGAATAAGGTTTTGGTCATGTGTGCCACCTCTAACGTTTATATTTGAAACAGTTTCATCAACGCTTAATATTCCTGGAAGTGCTTGTATGGTTTGTAGAATATCTGGTTCAATCAGTCCTGGAAGGATTCCGAAGTCTTCAGTTTTAATAGTTGTTTTTCCATCACTTTTTCTAGAAATTCCTTTAGTTAAATAATTGGTGATAACGATTTCTTCTAATTTTTGTGTGATAAATTTACTCAATGGATTAATCCGTTTTGAGATGACAACATTATAATTGTCAATGAGAATAAAATCTAGATTTGCATACGTTTTTAAGTAGTCTAAAAGTTCTTCTAAGGAGAAGTTTTTATCTGGCCTTATAATGCTGATGTCTTCAATCGTTTGATCAACATAGGTGAAGTTTATGTTGTATTGAGCTTCTAATCCTGTTAAAATGTCGGTAAGAGGTTGTATCTCTTTAGATGTATTTTGAGCAATACTGCTGTTTATACTAGAGAAAATTAAAAAGATAAAAAGATAAATGACACCTTTCTTACTCACGTTTTAATGTAATGATATTGTCAGTTTTACTGTACGTTAAATGTAACGGTAAAGTAATGGATTTTAAGGCAATTTCAATATCATTATGAGTAAAACTTCCTGTGAATAATTGCGAATCGTCAATATTTTCAAGTGAAATAAGTACGTCGTGTTGTCTTTCAAACTCAGCAATAACCTCTCTATATGGTAAGCTTTTAAAACGACTTTGGTTTTGTAACCATGATGGAGTAGATTGATTTTCTTTTTCAGTAGTAAATAATTTCCCATCTAATATGAAGAATGAATCTCCAGGTAATAATTTGGCTGTGTTAGCTTTATAAGTAACGGCAACTTTTCCTTCGTAACAAATTACTTCAAAATAATTGTCGCGTTGTTTTACATTAAACTGTGTTCCTAAAACAGAAATGATACCATCTTCAGTTTTTACATCAAATTGTGAGCCTTTTGCGACTTTGAAAAATGCTTCACCTTGTAAAGTTACCTCTCTTTTACTTGTCCAATTACTTTTATTAAATGCTAGTGTAGACATCGCATTAAGTTCAACTACTGAGGTGTCTGGTAATTCAATAGATTGTTTTTGAGACGCAATGGTATTAAATGTAGTATCTAAAGTTGTTGTATAAAAATAAACGCCAAAACATATCACAAAAACAGCTGCTATTTTCATGGCAGTTGAGATCCAATTTGTTTTGTTTAGAGGGTTCGATTTAATAGTACTCAATACTTGTTCTAAACTCTCAGAAGTATTGTGTTCTGGAGCTTTGAAGTGTTTAAGATTAGTGTCTAGCTTCGTTAATGCTTCATAATCTTCAAGCTGTTTGAAAGCTTCAAGTTCTTGTGCATTAAGGTTATGATCTAACCACTTTTGTATGAGTTCTTCTTTATTCATGATTTGGTTTACATTTATATAACAGTTATACTATAAAAATTCCTACCTTTTATTTATTATTATAATTCATCAATATCTTCTCTTAATTTTTTTAACGCGCCATAGATTCGTTTTTCAACAGCTTTAGTCGAAATATCTAGTAATTGTGCAATCTCTTTAAAACGTTTTCCTTCGACTCTATTCATTAAAAAAGCCACACGTTGCGCATCGGTTAAATTTGAAATTGCAGTATTCAATTTTTTTTGATATTCTTTTTCTTGTAATAGAAATTCAGGTGTTTCGTTTGTACTAAATTTAGGTTTTATTTGCTCATGTTTTCGGACTACCTTTTGATGTGCATAGGCATTAAGCATTAAATTATTTGCAGTGGTAAACAGAAAACTTTTGGCTTTATTTGGTGCTATTTTTCCGCAGTTTTCCCAAAGCTTTACAAAAGCTTCCTGAGCTTTGTCTTTAGGGTCTAGAGTGCCACCAAACTTATAAAATAAGAAGTTAGTTAGATCTTCAGAATATTTATTAAATAGTGATGAAAATAACCGTTCATCACAAATATTGTCTTTAAGCGGTTTTGACATAGTTTGTTACTTGAAACTAAGTTTGAAATTTAGGTAAAGGTAGGGGATTTTTAGATTTAGCTGTTATATAATAAAACAATAGTAAGAATATTATTTCTGTTCTTTAGAAAACAAAATTGATATAAATGAACTGTTGTTTGAGAATTCATATAATAGTTAGTAAAACTGAACCGCTTGGTTTTTAGTTTTAGTTTTTAGTTGGAAAAAAAGGATTGTTGTCATAGCAATCCTTTTTTTATGCTTAATTTATAGTGCATCACTTTATAAATACATCACAAATACTTAAATTTGCATTTTTCCAAATATGCCTATAATAAATAGTGTGTATTAATTAATCTGAAGAAAGACTATGTTTAATAATTTAAGTGAAAAGTTAGATAAGGCGTTACATGTTTTAAAAGGTCATGGAAGCATAACAGAAGTTAATGTTGCAGAAACTTTAAAGGAAGTTCGTAGAGCATTATTAGATGCCGATGTTAACTTTAAAATTGCTAAAGAGTTTACTAATAAAGTTAAAGAGAAAGCTTTAGGTCAAGATGTTTTAACAAGTTTACAGCCAGGACAATTAATGGTGAAACTTGTAAAGGATGAACTTACTGAGCTTATGGGAGGTGATGCTGAAGGAATTAATCTTTCAGGAACTCCAAGTGTAATTTTAATGTCTGGTCTTCAAGGTTCTGGTAAAACAACTTTTTCAGGAAAATTAGCGAATTATTTAAAAAACAAAAAAACTAAAAAACCATTGTTAGTTGCCTGTGATGTCTATCGTCCTGCAGCAATAGATCAGTTACATGTTGTAGGAGATCAAATAGGAATTGAGGTTTATAGTGATAAAGGAAATAGCGATCCAATTGCTATTGCTCAAGCAGGTATTGCTCATGCAAAGGCAAATGGACATAATGTCGTTATTATTGATACAGCTGGTCGTTTGGCTGTAGATGAGGCAATGATGACCGAAATATCTAACATTCATAAAGCAATTCAACCGCAAGAAACACTTTTTGTTGTCGATTCTATGACAGGTCAAGATGCTGTAAATACAGCAAAAGCATTTAATGACATCCTAAATTTTGATGGTGTTATTTTGACTAAATTAGATGGTGATACTCGAGGTGGAGCTGCCATTTCTATTAAATCTGTAGTTAATAAACCAATTAAATTTATTGGTACAGGTGAGAAGATGGAAGCTATTGATGTGTTCTATCCATCACGTATGGCAGATCGTATCTTAGGAATGGGAGATGTTGTGTCTCTTGTTGAAAGAGCGCAAGAACAATATGATGAAGAAGAAGCGAGAAAAATTCAGAAGAAGATTGCTAAAAATCAATTTGGCTTAGATGATTTCTTAAAGCAGATTCAACAAATCAAGAAGATGGGTAATATGAAAGACCTTATCGGAATGATTCCTGGAGCTGGGAAAATGATGAAAGATGTTGATATTGATGATGATGCTTTTAAAGGAATTGAAGCTATTATTCATTCTATGACACCTGATGAACGTTCTAATCCTGCAGTTATAGATTCTAATAGAAAAAAACGTATAGGAAAAGGATCTGGAACATCAGTTCAAGAAGTGAATCAATTGTTGAAACAATTCAACCAAATGAGTAAAATGATGAAGATGATGCAAGGCGGAAAAGGAAAAGCAATGATGCAAGCCATGAAAGGTATGAAATAATTTATTATTGCTTTTTAATAAAAATAAATTAGTCACCTCGAGCGCAGTCGAGAGGTCTTTAAAATAATAGAAATATTAATTAGGTCTCGACTGAGCTCGACCTAACAAACAACACCAACATGACAATTTTAGACGGAAGAAAAGTTAGTAATGATATCAAAGATGAAATTACTGAACAAGTCAAAAAAATGAAAGCTAAAGGCGAAAAAGTACCACACTTAGCTGCAGTTATTGTTGGGAATGATGGAGCAAGTTTAACGTATGTTGGTAGTAAGGTTCGCGCTTGTGAACGTGTAGGATTTGAATCTACAATGGTTCGCATGTCTAACACAACTAGCGAAATAGAGCTGCTAGATCAAATAGAAGAATTAAACCAAAATGATGATATCGACGGTTTCATTATTCAGTTGCCATTACCTCCACAAATCAATACTCAAAAAGTGCTAATGGCTGTAGATCCTAGTAAAGATGTTGATGGATTTCATCCAGAAAACTTCGGAAAAATGGCATTAGATATGAGTACCTTTATTCCTGCTACACCTTTTGGGATTCTTGAATTACTAGATCGTTATGAAGTTGATACACAAGGAAAGCATACGGTTGTTATTGGACGAAGTCATATTGTTGGACGACCAATGAGTATTTTAATGGGACGTAAAGGGTTTCCTGGGAACTCAACAGTGACATTAACACATAGTCATACAAAAAACATTACGCAAATTACGTCTCAAGCAGATATTATCATTTCAGCACTAGGCGTTCCAAATTTTCTGAAAGCTGAAATGGTTAAAGATGATGTCGTTATTATTGATGTTGGTATTACTAGAGTTCCTGATGAAAGTTCTACAAAAGGATATATAATTACTGGAGATGTTGATTTCGAAAATGTAAGTAAAAAAGCGAGTTATATTACTCCTGTTCCCGGAGGTGTTGGTCCCATGACTATTGCTATGCTTCTTAAAAACACCTTACTAGCAAGAGAGCAACGTATGTAAATCAGTTTAGTTATATTGCTAGATGCATTTTTTAACTACTTTATTACTACAAAGGGTTGCAATTGGTTCATTAGAACATCTTATTCCAATTGGAATTGCTATTGTTTTTTCTGTTCTATTTATTAGATTTGCTAAACAATCTTCCAATCAAAATATCAAAGTAAGACTATTTAATGGTTTAGCTGTTTTTGTGTCTTTAAGTGTTTTTAGTTTTCATCTGTATTATTTTGGCTTCGAGTCCTATAATATTAAAACAGATTTGCCTCTTTATTTATGTAGCCTAATAGCATTATTAATACCTATATTCTCTTACAACAGAAAGTATTGGATGTTTGAAATACTTGTGTTTTGGATAATTGCAGGTACATTACAAGGCGTTATAACTCCAGACATAGTCGAAGGTTTTCCAAGTTTTGATTATTTTAGATATTGGATTGTGCACTTAGGACTATTATCAATAATTTTTTATGCTGTTTTTGTTTTTGAAATGAAGCCTAGATTTAATAGTGTTTTTATTTCTTTTTTTGCACTTCAATTGTATGTTGTTTTTATGGTAATTATAAATTTTGTACTCGATGCCAATTATTTTTATCTTAATCAGAAACCAGAATCTGCGTCACTTTTAGATTATTTTGGAGAATGGCCATATTACATAATAATTACTCAATTAATAATTATTCCTTTCTTCTTTATTATTTATTTAGGGTTTAATTTTATTTGTTTCAAAAAAAAGCGTTGATTGGGTTTGGTGTATAATATTGTATAACAGTATTTTAACCTTAAACAATTATGACTAAGGTTTTTCTTACAACCTAAATCTTTTAAACTTCTTTTTTTTGGGAGTTGTCTAAAAGTCAATTCAACATATTCATTTTTTTGTACATTTCGTCCGATTTAATATCACATTTTCCCTACAGATATTATTTGTTTACAATGGCATTTTTTATTTCGGTTGATTAATAGCCTATCAACCCAAATTTACATTATAATCATGTAATCAATCTATGTTTGGTTTAACTAAAAAAAACCAATCATTATGAATGCTGTAGCTATTAATTCAATTAAAATTTGTTGCGCTTTTTTCAACAATATTTTTTTAAAACTTCAAGTCAAAAGGCAAGTATTGCTCGTTTTGACTTTTTTATTGTTTAGTCTTTTCTCAATTCAAGCTCAAACGTATTGTGAAGATATTGCAGGGAGAAATTGTGATGACTGTCCAACGATTCCTGTAAGTCCTAATCCAGATATGTTAGTGAACTGCGAAGACTCAATTGATATTATTTTAATTATTGATGAATCTAATTCTATAGATTCTCAAACTTTAGAAAATAATGTTAGAGATGGTGTGTTAGCATTTTTAGGTGAACTTGAATGTAAACCAGTGAGAGTGGCATTGATAGAATTTGGATCAGTAGCTAATTATGTCGTTCCAACCTATAGAGCAGTTGGAACCTCGCTTACTACTGATATTACAAATTATTTTAATGATAATGTTGGTTTTAATGGTAATACCTATACACCAGATAATTTTTCTAATAATAATTTAGGTGGTACCAATTGGCAGGCAGCTTTATTAAGAGCTAATGCGTTACCAACTGCAGATTTGTTATTAATGTTTACCGATGGAAAACCAACAGCATATTCTCCAAATGCTAATAATCCAGGATCTAGTTATGATTTTTGTGATAGTGGTAGTGACACAGAAGAGGCAGAAATATATAATGCTGCTATTGTGGCAAACTTATTAAAAGCTAAAGATACACACATGTTTGTTTTAGGTATTGGAAATGCTTCTTCTACTTATATTCCAAGTATAACAGGGACAAATGAATATAATCCATCAGATGGAGATCTAATTTCTAATTCAGATTATGAAATTGATCCTAATTTTGCTAATCTAGCAGCTTGTTTTCGTAATATAGCTAATAATTTATGTTCTATTATAGTTGAAAGTGTAGGTTCTACTGTATGTCAGGGAGAAACAAATGGAGTTATTGATATTACATTAACAACACTTGCTATTGGGCCTTTTACAGTAACAGTAACAAATGGGCCAACGAGTGTTAGTCCATTTTCTACTTCTCAAACAAATTTTTCTGTATCTAATCTTGCTGCAGGAACGTATAAAGTTAAAGTAGAATCTAATGATGGATGCTATGAAGAAGGAAGTGTGTTTGTAACTATTGGAGTTGATACTCCTGATGCTACTTGTAATAATTTAGCAGATGTACTATTAGAAACTTGTACTGCAACGATTCCAACTAATTTTGATGCTGGTGATACAGATGGCGAATTAGCTGATGTATTTTCAGATGTATTAACTTGTGGAACAGCAGGAATTAGACATGAAGATAGTAATCCAGGAGATATTTGTAATGGAACAACTATTACTAGAACTTATTATTTAACTGATGATACAGTAGATGTTCAAGGAGTAACTTGTACAAGAGATTTTGTGTTTACAGCTCCAGCATTAGCATTAAGTGCAGCTCCAGCAGATGTTACTACATCAGCTTGTGTGAATCCAGCAGATGAGTTTGCAGCATGGATATTAGCATTAGAAAACATGAGTGCCACAGGAGGTTGTAATGCAGAGGTAGAATATTCAGAAGATCTAAATACATTATCTGTATCTGGATTCTGTAATACAACAGCACAAGTAATTACAGTAAATATAAATGCAAAGGATGATTGCGGTGAAACAACACCAGTAACAGCGACATTTACTGTTTCAGCTTATTCAAATGATTTAACATTGGTTGGCACTTGCCCAACAGCTAATGAAGTAGATGGTTGTTCAACAAATTTAGAAATATCAGCAGCATTCGATACATGGAAATCAGCAGTATTAGCAAACTTTAGTGCCACTGGAGGTTGTAATGCAGAGGTTGAGTATTCTACAGATGTATCAGCTTTACAAGCACCTACACAGTGTGGTAGTACAGATCAAATAATCTCAGTAGATATCAATGCTAAGGACGATTGTGGAGAAACATCAATAACAACTTGTAGTTTTACAGTGAAAGCTTTTGCTTCAACATTACTTGTTACAGAGGTAACAGATGAGAGTTATAATTCATGTGATTATACAAGTCAGTCAGGATTAGATGCAGCGTTTCAAGCGTTCTTAGATAAATTTGGATATACAGGAGGTTGTGATGCTTCAGGACAATTAGCAAGTGCTTATAGTGCACCAGACTTATGTTCAGGAGGAACAGTAAGTGTGACTTATAATGTAACAGATTTATGTGAATCTGATAATGAAACAGCAAGTTTCACGATTACACCTTCAGAAGCATTAGAAGTGAGTTGTGCAACAGCTGTTAGTTTAAGTTCTTCATCAACACAACAAGAGATAGAAGATGCTTACGATGCATGGAAGCTAGAGTTCACTAAAACAGGAGGTTGTGAAGCAACCGATAACTTAGATACGTTCCCAAGCTTACCAAGTTTTGATTGTGGTACAGCTGTAGACCTTAGTTTTACATACACAGCAATAGATCGTTGTCATCCAAATGGCGTAAGTTGTAGTTCAACATTCTTTGTGCCTGGAATAGTAGGTTTGACAGTAACATGTCCAGATCCAGTTAATTTACCAGCATGTAGTTCTGATGCAGATATTTTAGAAGCCTACAATGCATGGAAAGCAGGCTTTGTTGTCAACGGTGGAGATAATCCAACATCAAATATTGCTTTACTTGAAGCCTTTGACACCACACAATTATTGAATTGTTATGGAGGTACATCTTTAGGCTTTAATTTTTATGCTTATGATGCTTGTCATCCAAATGGAGTAAATTGTCGTTCAGATTTTATAATTGATTCAAGTGAAATATTAGGATTAAGTAGAAAACCAGCTGATGTAACTACATCAGCCTGTGTAAATCCAGCAGATGAGTTTGCAGCATGGATTTTAGCTTTAGAAAATATGACAGTATCAGGAGGTTGTAATGCTGAGGTTGAGTATTCAGTAGATTTAGCAACATTGTCTGTAAGTGGCTATTGTAATACAACAGCACAAGTCGTATCAGTAGATATTAATGCTAAGGATGATTGTGGAGAAACAAATCCAGTAACAGCAACGTTTACAGTTCCAGCTTACTCAAATGATTTAGCTTTAATTGGTGATTGCCCAACAGAAAATGGAGTAGATGGCTGTTCAACCAATGCAGAGATTTCAGCAGCTTTCGATACATGGAAAGCAGCAGTATTAGCTAACTTTAGTGCAACAGGAGGTTGTAATGCAGAGGTAGAATATTCTACAGATGTATCAGCTTTACAAGCACCAACTCAATGTGGAACCGCAGACCAAATCATTTCAGTAGATATAAATGCTAAGGATGAATGTGGACAAACTTCAGTAACAACATGTAGCTTTACAGTTAAAGCTTTTGATTCTACCTTAGAAGTGACAGATGTATCAGATGAGAGTTATGATTCATGTGATTATACAAGTCAGTCAGGAGTAGATTCAGCATTCCAAGCATTTTTAGATAAGTTTGGTTATACAGGAGGTTGTGATGCTTCAGGACAATTGGCAAGTGCTTATAGTGCACCAGACTTATGTGTTGGAGGAACAGTAAATGTGACGTATAACGTAACCGATTTATGTGAATCTGATAATGAAACAGCAAGTTTCACGATTACACCTTCAGAAGCATTAGAAGTGAGTTGTGCAACAGCTGTTAGTTTAAGTTCTTCATCAACACAACAAGAGATAGAAGATGCTTACGATGCATGGAAGCTAGAGTTCACTAAAACAGGAGGTTGTGAAGCAACCGATAACTTAGATACGTTCCCAAGCTTACCAAGTTTTGATTGTGGTACAGCTGTAGACCTTAGTTTTACATACACAGCAATAGATCGTTGTCATCCAAATGGCGTAAGTTGTAGTTCAACATTCTTTGTGCCTGGAATAGTAGGTTTGACAGTAACATGTCCAGATCCAGTTAATTTACCAGCATGTAGTTCTGATGCAGATATTTTAGAAGCCTACAATGCATGGAAAGCAGGCTTTGTTGTCAACGGTGGAGATAATCCAACATCAAATATTGCTTTACTTGAAGCCTTTGACACCACACAATTATTGAATTGTTATGGAGGTACATCTTTAGGCTTTAATTTTTATGCTTATGATGCTTGTCATCCAAATGGAGTAAATTGTCGTTCAGATTTTATAATTGATTCAAGTGAAATATTAGGATTAAGTAGAAAACCAGCTGATGTAACTACATCAGCCTGTGTAAATCCAGCAGATGAGTTTGCAGCATGGATTTTAGCTTTAGAAAATATGACAGTATCAGGAGGTTGTAATGCTGAGGTTGAGTATTCAGTAGATTTAGCAACATTGTCTGTAAGTGGCTATTGTAATACAACAGCACAAGTCGTATCAGTAGATATTAATGCTAAGGATGATTGTGGAGAAACAAATCCAGTAACAGCAACGTTTACAGTTCCAGCTTACTCAAATGATTTAGCTTTAATTGGTGATTGCCCAACAGAAAATGGAGTAGATGGCTGTTCAACCAATGCAGAGATTTCAGCAGCTTTCGATACATGGAAAGCAGCAGTATTAGCTAACTTTAGTGCAACAGGAGGTTGTAATGCAGAGGTAGAATATTCTACAGATGTATCAGCTTTACAAGCACCAACTCAATGTGGAACCGCAGACCAAATCATTTCAGTAGATATAAATGCTAAGGATGAATGTGGACAAACTTCAGTAACAACATGTAGCTTTACAGTTAAAGCTTTTGATTCTACCTTAGAAGTGACAGATGTATCAGATGAGAGTTATGATTCATGTGATTATACAAGTCAGTCAGGAGTAGATTCAGCATTCCAAGCATTTTTAGATAAGTTTGGTTATACAGGAGGTTGTGATGCTTCAGGACAATTGGCAAGTGCTTATAGTGCACCAGACTTATGTGTTGGAGGAACAGTAAATGTGACGTATAACGTAACCGATTTATGTGAATCTGACAATGAAACAGCAAGTTTCACGATTACACCATCAGCAGCATTAGAGGTAAGTTGTCCATCAGCTGTTAGTTTAGATTCGTCTTCTACAGAGCAAGAGATATCAGATGCTTATGAAGCATGGAAATTAGAGTTCACTAAAACAGGAGGCTGTGAAGCAACCGATAACTTAGGAACTTTCCCAAGCTTACCAGATTTTAATTGTGGAACAGCAGTAGATCTTAATTTTACATATAGAGCAACAGACCGTTGTCATCCAAATGGTGTGACTTGTAGTTCAACATTCTATGTTCCTGGAGTAACAGGATTAACAGTAAATTGTCCAACAGATGTAAATTTAGACTCATGTACAAGTTCAGCAGATATCTTAACGGCTTATAATTTATGGATAGCAGGATTTGGAGTCAATAATGGCGATAGTCCAACATCTAATATTGGAGATATACCAGCATTACCAGCTTATGAGTGTGGAACAGCAATAGACTTATCATTTACATTGTCTGCAACGGATACTTGTAATCCAAATGGCGTAAGTTGTACATCAACATTTAAAGTTGAAGCAGCAGCAGACTTAACATTAGTAGGTACTTGCCCAACAGTTAATGAAGTTGATGGCTGTTCAACCAATGCAGAGATTTCATCAGCGTTTGAGATATGGAAAGCTGCAGTTTTGGCTAATTTTAGTGCCACAGGAGGTTGTAATGCAGAGGTTGAATATTCAACAGATGTATCTGCTTTACAAGCACCAACACAATGTGGAACAACAGATCAAGTAATATCAGTAGATGTAAACGCTAGTGACGATTGTGCAAAAACAACCGCTATAACATGTAGCTTTACAGTTAAAGCTTTTGAATCAACTTTAGAGTTAGCTGAAGTAGCAGACGAGAGTTATGCGTCATGTGATTATGCAGATCAAACTGGAGTAGATGCAGCCTTCCAAACGTTTTTAGATAAGTTTGGTTATACAGGAGGATGTGATGCATCAGGACAATTGGCAAGTGTTTATAGTGCTCCAGACTTATGTGCTGGAGGAACAGTAAGCGTAACGTATGATGTCACTGATTTATGTGAGAATGGTAGTGATACAGCAAGTTTCACGATTACACCTTCAGAAGTATTAGAAGTGAGTTGCCCAACAGCAGTTAATTTAGATGCCTCTTCAACACAGCAAGAAATAGAAGCTGCCTATGCAGCATGGAAATTAGGATTCAGCATGACAGGAGGCTGTGAAGCAACTGATAATTTAGGAAGCTTCCCAAGCTTACCTAGTTATGTTTGTGACACCAGTATTGATTTATCATTTGACTATGTTGCAACAGATCGTTGTCATCCAAATGGTGTAAGTTGTAGTTCTACTTTTAATGTTGAAGGACGTGAGTCTGTAAATGCAGGAGGAAATGGAGCGCTTACAATTTGTGAAAATGGAACAGTTACTGCTCAAGAGTTATTTGAAGCTTTAGGAGGTGATCCTGATGAAGGTGGAACATGGAGTCCAGAACCAAATGGGGCAAATATATATACTTACACGGTTCAAGGAACTGATCCTTGTCCTGATGCTATGGCAACAATAACAGTTGAAGAATTGAATCTAGAAATTTCAGCTAGTGAACCAATATGTGATGAAGAGATTGGAACTTATACAGTAAATGTTCAAGTTTCAGAAGGAACAGTTTCAAGTACGTTAGGGATTCCAGTTGATAATGGTGGTGGTTCTTGGACTATTATTAATATTCCAACAGATAATAATATTGTTGTAACCACAACATCAACGGTTTCTAATGATGTAGAATGTACTAGTTATATTGAAGTGATCTCTCCAGATTGTATTTGTATAGAGTTAGAAGTAGATTATACAGATGTATCATGTTTTGGTCTTGATGATGGAACAATAACTATAAGTTATGTAACAGAAGGAGCAATAGTAACTGTAAATGGTGATCTGTATGATGCTGACATGTTTTATGAGCCAGGAACTTATACTGTTGTGGCTTATTTTGAAGGTAATGACGATGACGATTGTATCATTTCTCAAGATGTCACAATTGTAGAACCAGTATTAGTTGATGTACAGGTGAGTTCTACGGATGCGACTTGTTTTGGAGCTGATGATGGCACGATAACTATAGAAAGTTTAAGTGAAGGTGCATTTTATACAATTAAATTAAATGGTATTGGTTCAGATCTAAGCGGACAAGATTATTTTTCTCCAGGAACTTATGTTGTAGAAGCTAAATTAATTGATAATGCATTAAATAGAAATGGTTCATTTGATAAAAAGAATGAAACTACTAGATCTCAAAACCCATGTGTTGATGGGAAATTAGTTGTAATTGGAGAGCCAAATGAGTTGATTTGTAAAATTGGTTCACCATTAAGTGGAGATTTAGTTAAATGTCAAGAGAGTTTTGATAATACTTTATCTGTTGCTGCTTTAGGAGGAACAGGTCCCTACACTTATGAGTGGACTATAAATAAAGTAGGAAGAATACATGGTTGGGCATTTGATTCAGCTATAGATGGTTCAACAATTAGCTATTTTACAGGTATTGAAAATGTTAGGTTTACTGTTGAAATTACAGATGCTAATGGTTGTACAACAATGTGTGATTATCAGCTATCTTCTACATGTTCGAAGTCAGATTATTACAACATGTTTGGAAGAGATAATGATTTTAATTTTGAAACATTCCCTAATCCAACTAAAGGTAAGTTAACTATCAAGACTAATAGATTAACTGATAATAATGCAATTGTAGAGCTTTATGACTTGATTGGGACTAGAATATTTAGTCAATCATTTAATAAGATTAGTGATAAGAAAATTAATATTGATCTTTCTGGTTTAGCGAGTCAAGTGTATTACTTAAAAGTAATTACCAAAGATGGAACTAAAATCAAAAAAGTTATTCTAGATAAATAACCAACTAGAATAATTGATTCTTAGCAACCTTCAGCACCTTTAATCTGTAACAAGATTGGAGGTGTTGTTTTTTTATTTCGAAAAACCTGATTGATACCTTTAAAAGTATATATAACCATTTACCTTGTGCAGTCGATTTTCCAAGTTGGATAGACAATGGTTTCAGTTAAATCTACCCATTCGCCAATCCATTTATAACCAGATTTGCTCATGTCATAAAACGTTAGCCTGAAGTAGCCGTCTGTTCCATTTGGTGCTTTTTGCTCCTTGTACAATATTATTTTGTCGTCTATTTTATTGCCTTCCCAAATGGGAAATTTTGTTGAAGGTGTTTTAGCAGAAAACCAATGCACATACCATTTGCTACTATCTTTAATGAATTGTCTTATACTTCCTGAATGCGAACCATCAGGCTTTAAAGTTTGATCTTGAACAGCAGTGCCATTCATAATATATTTCCATTCCCAAGTGATGTCTTCTGAAGCATTCCAAGTGCCATCTTGTTTTCGGGTTGTAGATTTGCAATTGCATAAACCTATCATAGCTTTATAGTCTGTGATTTGTTCAGGTGCTTTCGGATTTGGAAGTCCGAATGGGTTTGTTTTCGAAACCTCATAATCATATTGTCCAAAACAAATTGAAGCGCATAAAGTGAAGCAAATAATAAATGTCGTTTTCATAACTGTTCGTTTTTGGTTGAATTCAAATCAAACAAAAAAAAGGGAGTTCTGCTAAGTTATTGCAGAGAGCGGTGTTTTATTTGCAGTAAAGAGCGTTAAGAAAATCTAAATACTATTTAAAAAGTCTTTAACAGTTTTTAGGTTACTTTTAGATACAGGAACTTCAGTTTCATTTTGAAGAATAAGGTTTGGAGTATTTGCAAGATGTAATTCTGTTGCCAAATCCATGTTTACAATGGCTTTTCTGTGGACACGTAGAAAGTTGGTGTTGAGTTTTTCTTCTAAGGCTTTAAGAGAACTTCGCATTGTATAAGTTTTGTTTGTGATCGTATGAACTTTCACGCAATAATCGTCTGCTTCAATCCAACTAATTTGATCTACAGGAATAATTTTACGTTTATTTCCGATTTTAATATTTAATACGGTTGATTTTTCATCAACTTGAGACCGTAATTTCTGATACAGTTTACTGTTTGTTAGTTTTAATTCTGAAAGTTGCTGTACTTCAATTTGAAGCTTTTCATTTTCAAAATATAAATATAGAATCAAACTTATGGCGATGTAGCCAAGTGTATAAATTGGTGCTTTTTGATAAGTGAAAAATGGAATATATTCTGAAAACAATTCAGTTATTGAAAACTCATTATTTGAAAGCATCATTTGTATCAAGGAAATGGTAATCATATTTATGAATATCAGACTAAAAATTATTCCGATAAGTTTAAAAAGACCAAGCGTTGTTTTTTTTCGTGTAGTTTGTGCTTTTACAAACTTGATTAAAATGAATGAAAAGATCAACCAAATTAGCCAACGATAAGATTGTGTTTTTAGAATATCAAAAAATGTGATATCATCTGCTATCTGAAACCTTTTAATGTAATACAGTTGCTGAAAGGTTTCAAAAGTAATAGCAATTACTATGATTAAAGCGATAATTAGTACACTTTGTTTAGAGTTTGATATGTCTTTTAGCTTTAAAAGCAATTGGTTTTATGTTCTAGTTGACTTTGCTTGATAATTCTTTTGAGAATTCTCAAGTAAAGCACTCAGTTCTTTAAATTCATCTTGGGTGAGTTCACGATATTCTCCAACAGGAGTGTCTAAAGCAATGTTCATGATTCTGACACGTTTTAAAGTTTGTACTTCGTAGTTTAAATAATCGCACATGCGTCTAATTTGCCTGTTTAATCCTTGTGTCAATACAATTCTGAATGAAAACTTGCTCAGTTTTTCAACTTCACATTTCTTAGTGGTCTTTTTTAAATCATCAATATAAATTCCTCCAGACATACGTGTTATGAAGGTTTGAGAAATAGGTTTGTCTACGGTTACTATGTATTCTTTTTCGTGATTATTACTAGCGCGAAGAATTTTATTTACGATATCTCCATCATCAGTTAAGAGAATCAAACCTTCACTTGGTTTGTCTAATCGTCCAATAGGAAAGATGCGCTTAGGATAATTAATAAAGTCAATTATATTATCTTTTTCTACTCTAGTATCTGTTGTGCAAACAATGCCAATAGGCTTGTTGAAAGCTAGGTAAACAAATGCTTCTTTAGTGTTTTTAATTAATTTTCCATCTACATGTACTTCATCGCTAATAGCGACTTTTGTTCCCATTTCAGGAACGACTCCGTTAATAGTTACACGTTTAGCATCAATTAATTTATCTGCTTCACGTCGTGAGCAATATCCAGCTTCGCTAAGGTATTTATTGATTCTTTTTAATTGTTCTGACATATTCAAAAATACAACAATCTAATTACTTACAAATGCCAAAATATGATCATCAATAGTTTCAGATTTTAGCCCATGACCAAACCCTTCAGTAGTTATTAATTTAGCGTTTTTGTAGAAATTTCTAAAATCTTCAGCATCACTATAAGGAATTATAGCATCAAATTTGTCATGAATTAAAAGCCCTTTGGCTGTTATGGATTCAGAAAACTTAGCAGCATTAAAGTGTTCGGGTTTGTTGTTAAATCGCTCTTGAATAATTACATCCATAGATTTTGATGTTCGCATATTATAACCCATCATATTAACATATCTACTAAAAACAGATACAAAATTTGAAGGCGATCCAAGTAATATTAGTTTTTCAATAGTAGGCAATTGATATTTATGCTGAAAAAACGTTGTTGCCATTCCGCCAACCGAATGTCCAATAATAATTTTTGCATTAAATTTCTTTGCTACCACATTAATACATTCCGAATAAATCACAGCATTAAACCGTTTTCCACTTGATCTGCCATGAGCAGGAGCATCAAGTGCAATGATATTGTAATCTAATGCTCGAAGTTTTACAATTAATTCTTTCCATCTAAAAGAATTACTTTCCCAGCCATGTGCTAATAGAATGGTGTCTCTTTTTCCTAACCAACGGTAAGTCATTATTCTTATGTCGTTGTATTTCAAATCTTCAATAAACGCTGTTTCTAAAAAGTCTTTTTCTACCTCTTTTAATCTTTTTCGTTTTGGTGAAGAAAATAATCTAATTGCCATTTTTCCAGCTGTTCTAGGAGAAAACAGGCTTATAAAATTGATAATAATACCAATTAGTTTTGCTATTATATGTTTCATTTACTCATCTCTATTAACTAATTCCATTGAAAAAGCGGGTTTACATATAGCAATATATTCGCAAACGTCTTGAAATGGATTTGAGTATTGAACTTTGGTGTTTTTTTCTATTTTGATAGATTCTCCTTCCGATAAGATGACGGTTTCTCCTTCAATAATAAATTGTTTTTTTCCTTTTAAAATAAAGGTGTATTCGTCAAATTCGGGAGTTTGAAAGGGTTCACTCCAACCTGGTGGCGCAATCATATGAGCAATGCTTATATCGGAATTGCCATTTGTAGCAAGACCAAAATGCTCTTTAATTACTTTTCCATCAGTAGTAGGTACAATAAATGGGGAATGTTGTACAGTGTATTTTTTCATTATTTTCATTATTTTTCTGAATTACAGTTAGTCAAAGACTGTAGTTCAGCTACCAATATAACATGAAATATTTAATTTTTGCATTATCTGGTATTTGTACAGCTTCAATTTTTAAATCCATATTGAATTGTAAATTGGCTGGCAGTTCTTTTTTGTCAATTGTAAATGAAGCATTAATTTCATTTACAGAAATTACAATTGAATTAATTAGAGTTGATATTCCGGAAATTTTATAGTTGTTTTTTATATCGGCAAATGTGCTTAGTGTCGATATGTTTTTACCTGTTTTATATCGTGAATCTGTAATTTGGATGCTTTTTATATGCGCAGTTGAATCTAAGGATTGAGTTGGAGTTAGAGTAAGCAGTTGCTTGCCTGTTGTGGTATCATAAATTTCTATGTCATTGATGTCTCCTGTAAACTCATCTCCCATAATATTTTTTACAATAGAGTCTATAGGGAAAGCTAAATCTAAATCTTTAACTTGAGTGGAATCAGTGAGCAAACCTATATGGTGTTTGCCAACTTGAAATGGGTCTTGTTTCTTTTCTTTAGCACAACTAACGATAAGTATAGCAATTAGTAATACTGAAACTAGGGATTTGTTCATATATTTTAAAAATAGGGTGTTATTATTTTAATAATTTTGTCAAGATACCAAGAACACTTCTAATAACAGTTGGACTTGTTAAAACTTTAATAATTGGGTTTTGTCTAGTGCTCGCTCGTCTTGTTCGTTGTTTTGTTTCTGCCTTCTTAAGATCTTCTTTTTCTTTGCGAGCTTTTTCTTTGGCTTCTTCAGCTTCAGCAATCTCAATTTTTTTATTGAGTAGTTCATAAGCACTTTCTCTGTCGACATCAGTATTGTATTTTTTAGCTAGTTTAGATTTTCCTAAAAGAGCAGCTAATTCGCTTTCAGTTAATACATCCATTCTGCTCATGGGAGCTCGCATCATTGTTGCTGCTAATGGTGTCGGTTTACCTTTTTCATTTAAAGCAGAAACGAGTGCTTCTCCAATTCCTAAAGAGGTTAATACATCTGCAGTATCGTAAAATTTAGTGTCAGGATAATTTTGAGCTGTTAACTTGATTGCTTTTCTGTCCTTTGCTGTAAATGCTCTTAGTGCATGCTGCACTTTAAGACCTAGTTGGCCTAAAACTGCTTCAGGAACATCTGTTGGGTTTTGAGTTACAAAATATAAACCAACGCCTTTACTTCGAATGAGTTTAACGATACTTTCAATTTGATTTAATAAAGCTTTTGAGGCTTCATTGAAAATTAAATGTGCTTCATCAATAAACATAATTAATTCTGGACGACCACTATCGCCTTGCTCTGGAAATGTAGAATATATTTCAGCCAAAAGACTCAACATAAATGTAGAAAACAACTTTGGTCTGTCTTGTATATCGGTTAATCTAATAATATTAATATACCCTTTTCCTTCGTCATTAACACGTAATAAATCATCAACTTCAAAGGATGTTTCACCAAAGAATAAATTAGCACCTTGCTGTTCTAATTCAACAATTTTTCTCAAAATTGCTCCCGTTGAAGCTGTAGAAATTCTTCCATAAGCTTCCGTAAATTCAACCTTCCCTTCTTGAGTAGTATACTGTAATATCTTTTTGAAATCTTTGAGGTCTAAAAGAGGTAGTTTATTATCATCACAATATTTGAAAATCACAGCGACTACACCAGATTGAGCATCAGAAAGGTCTAAAATTCGAGATAACAAAACAGGACCAAATTCACTAACAGTTGCTCGTAAACGTACACCATCTTGTTCAGACAATGACATAACTTCAACTGGAAAAGCCTTTGCATCAAAAGGTAAACCTATTTTTTCGTGACGCTCATCAATTTTTGGATGTCCAGGACTTGGTTGTGCCAACCCACTTAAATCTCCTTTGATATCCATCAGCAATACAGGAACACCTTTTTCACTTAAATTTTCAGCTAAAACTTGTAAAGTTTTTGTTTTTCCTGTGCCAGTTGCACCTGCAATTAAGCCATGTCTATTCATGGTTTTTAAAGGCACATTGACAAATGCATTTGCTAGTGTTTCTCCATCTAACATTGCAGACCCTAAAGTGATATATTCACCTTTGTTCGTGTTTCCGTCTGTGATTTCTTTTAAAAAATCGTCCGCTCTACTCATGATTCAAAATTTGTATAAAAATAGTGTAATTTTAGTCAAGTTTAAAATGAACTAAAATGAAAAACATATCGCTGTATTTTACATCGAAAAGTTATTTTGTAATCCATAAAATAATGAAACAGAATTAGTGTTATATCTACAAAGTAAAACTTATGCCTAATTGCTTTTAACTTATAACTTTTGAAGTATCTTTGCATGCTATGACAAGAAGGGAACGACAAGAACAGATTGATAAAGGCTTATTATTGCCACTAATGGAAGAATTCTATACAATTCAAGGTGAGGGTTTTCATAAAGGAACAGCTGCTTATTTTGTGAGAATTGGTGGTTGTGATGTAGGTTGTCATTGGTGTGATGTTAAAGAAAGTTGGTTAGCTGAATTACATCCACCAACAGAAGCTGAAAAAATTGTAGAAAATGCTGTAAAATATAGTAATACTATTGTGGTTACAGGAGGAGAGCCTTTAATGTGGGACTTAAATCCGTTAACTTCACAATTAAAAGCGAAAGGAGTACAAACGCATATAGAAACGTCTGGTGCTTATAAATTATCTGGAACTTGGGATTGGATTTGTTTGTCTCCCAAAAAGATGAAATTGCCTACAAAAGAAGTTTGCGAAAAAGCACATGAACTCAAGTGTATTATCTATAATAAAGACGATTTTAGATTCGCTGAAGAACAAGCTGAAAAAGTTAATAAAGATTGTATTTTATATCTACAACCTGAATGGAGCAAGCGCGATAAAGTAGTGCCACAAATTGTTGATTATGTGATGAAAAACCCTAAATGGAAAGTCTCATTACAAACCCATAAATATTTGAATATACCATAAACAAAAAAAGCGCTGAACTACAGCGCTTTTTTTAAATCGTTAATTTTATTTTATTAGATTAAAAGGAAATGTAGCTCTCGAATTTCCCCAACCTAAATGCATGTTAATGGCACCTTTAGATTCTTCAAATACTATAGAGAACGCTTCTATAATCTCTTTTGATTCCGTTTTTTTGGTTGTAAATCGAGCAACATCATTATCTTGTTTATAAAAGTAACTTCCCCAAACATTTAAATCTTTACTAATAATTGCAGTCCATTCATTTCCGTTCGACTTTATGTAAAATGTATATGTTCCAGCTGTTACAACAGTATCTCCAAACATTAAATCTTTATATAAGGTTAATTCAGCAGCTTCATTTGCACCAACTCTCCAAATGTCATCTTTTTTTACTAATTTTTCTACTTCACGATCTTTAAGATTAGGTCTACTATATACTATTTTAATAACTTTTTCAGAGTCTTTATAATTTGTAGGAAACGATGCTGCATCCATTGGGCTTTTATCTAAATCTGGAAATTTTTGAGCATTAGCATTAAATGAGATTAACATTAAAAATGCCATGGTAATTGTTGAAATAAATGTTGATGTTTTCATAATTAGTTTTAAGTATTTATTGATATTTTTTAAAATTAGAACCTTTTGGTCTTAATATTATATTAAATGTCGGACTTTGATGTTAAAGTTTACAAGAAGCGTTATTTTTTTATGAACTTTAGATGAGATCGTCCTGAATTGTTATGGAAATCTATAAAATAAGCGCCAGAGGTTAAATTTGAAACATTAAAATTGTAGCCTTTGAGTATGGGTTGTAAAATAATATCACGTGATAATTGTTTGATGTATTTGCCGTTTATGTCATACAATTCTATTAAAATATTATCATCGCTTGGAAAATTGATTGTGAATTCTAAATTTGTTTCCACTGGGTTTGTTTGAATTTTTATGTCTAAATGTTGATTGTCAATCTGTCCTAAATCTTCAACACCTAAAGTGTCTTCAGTGAATTTGTAAACCGTTGTTCCAGACGCATAAGCTGTAGTAGAGTTGATGATAAAAATGCGATTTAAATTATTACCAATATTTAGGTCGTTCCATGTTACACCACCATCTAATGTTTCTTGAAAACCTGTGGTATGTCCACCCATCCACCCATGATTTTCAGTGATAAATCCAACAGCTTGAATTTCAGTTTCAACAGATTCGAAATCCAGCCAATTCACACCAGCATCAACAGATTTAATTAATTTTCCATTATTTGGGGCAACAGAAGAAATAGCGCCAAACATTATACTATTGTTGCCAACAAGAGTTTGTAATTTCCAAACATATTCGCCATTTACATTGGTATTGTAAATTTCTGTCCATGTCGATCCTCCATCAATAGTTTTTAAAATAATTCCACCATTAGAATCTCTGCCAGCTGCAAATCCTATGTTTTCATCTAAGAATAAAACTTCAACTAAGGCATTTGCATAACTAGACATGTCAATAAATGTCCAAGTGTCACCACTATCTACAGATTTTATGATGTGAGCAGGAGTAAAATAAGCGCCACATGCATAAATTGTTGAATTACCTACAGCATCTATTCCGCAAATTGCGTTAGGGTTTGGGCTGATGTTTGTGACTTCTGTCCAGTTTACGCCTCCATCAATGGTTTTAAAAAACGTACCATTTAAAGTGCCAATAAAGCCAATATCTTCATTTAAAAATTCAATATTTCTGAAATAATAATTTCCTGTAATATCATTTTCATTGAGTTGCTCAGTCCAATTTAAACCACCATCTGTAGTCTTGTAAACTCTTGCATAGTAGCCATTTGCTGCCCAACCTAAATTTTCGTTTAAAAAAAACACATCATCAAAACGTTGGCCATTTGGATTGGAGTAAATGTTTGGCGCTGGTTGCCAAATGGGTTGTGCGCCTATACTAATGCTAAATAATAGAATGAATAATTTTACTAGTTTCATATGTTTATTTCTACTTTCAAATCACAAAGTTAAGAATCTGTTTTTTGGTCTAAGAATTATTTTTTGTATTAAAATAGTGTTTTTAGTTTCAAATTGTAAGTAAAATTACACTTTATGTTTCAGTTTATGAAGTTATAATTCATATTTGTATCCTATTAATAAACAAAAATGAAATTTAGTTATGTGCGGAATTGTTTGTGCGTTTGATATAAAACAGAAATCAGAGGAATTAAGACCTCAATTGCTAGAAATGGCTAAACGAATACGTCATCGTGGACCAGATTGGAGTGGGATTTATAGCGATGACAAAGTTATAATGACTCATGAGCGATTGGCAATTGTAGATCCTGCTTCAGGAAAGCAGCCTTTATTGAGTAATGATAAGCAACTTGTTTTAGCTGCTAATGGTGAGATTTATAACCATCGCGAACTGAGAAAGCAATTTCCGTCGTATCAATTTCAAACTGAAAGCGATTGCGAAGTGATTTTAGCTTTATATAAAGAAAAAGGTGTCGATTTTGTAGATGAACTAAACGGTATTTTTGGATTTGCTATTTATGATGCTGAAAACGATGAATATTTCATTGCTCGTGATCATATGGGAATTATTCCATTATATATTGGTTGGGATCAAAATGGAACTTTTTATGTAGCTTCAGAATTAAAAGCTTTGGAAGGCGTTTGTACAAAGATTGAATTGTTTCCTCCAGGACATTATATGAGTAGTAAAGATGGAGAATTTGTACAATGGTATAATCGTGATTGGACAGATTATGATGCTGTTAAGGATAATGAAACAAGCATAACTGAAGTTAAAGAAGCGCTTGAAGCTGCAGTTCACAGGCAATTAATGAGTGACGTGCCTTATGGAGTTTTGTTGTCTGGTGGTTTAGATTCTTCAGTTGTATCTGCAATTGCAAAAAAATATTCACAAAAGCGTATTGAATCTGATGATGAAAAGGATGCCTGGTATCCACAATTGCATTCATTCGCTGTAGGTTTAGAAGGGTCTCCAGATTTGAAAGCAGCAAAAAAAGTTGCCGATCATATTGGTACTGTACATCACGAAATAAAATTTACAATTCAAGAAGGTTTAGATGCTATTAGAGATGTCATTTATAATATAGAAACTTATGATATAACGACAATACGTTCTTCAACACCTATGTATTTGATGGCAAGAGTGATAAAATCTATGGGTATTAAAATGGTATTGTCTGGAGAAGGTGCCGATGAAATCTTTGGCGGCTATTTGTATTTTCACAAAGCGCCTAATGCAAAAGAATTTCATGAAGAAACTGTCCGTAAACTAGATAAGTTACACATGTACGATTGTTTAAGAGCAAATAAAAGTTTGGCAGCATGGGGAATTGAAGGACGAGTACCATTTTTAGATAAAGAATTTATGGATGTAGCAATGCGTATTAATCCAAAAGATAAAATGATTAACGGAGAGCGTATGGAAAAATGGGTTGTTCGTAAAGCATTTGAAGATATGATTCCTGAAAGTGTAGCATGGAGACAAAAAGAACAATTTAGTGATGGTGTAGGTTATAGCTGGATTGATACCTTAAAAGAATTGGTTGAAACAGAAGTGACAGATGAGCAAATGGCAAGTGCCAAATTCCGTTACCCAATACAAACACCAATAAACAAAGAAGAATATTACTACCGAACAATTTTTGAAGATCACTTTCCTAGTGATACAGCAGCTTTGAGTGTGCCACAAGAACCAAGTGTAGCGTGTAGCACTAAAATAGCTCTAGAATGGGATGAAGCATTTAAAAACATGAATGACCCTTCAGGAAGAGCAATTGCAAATGTTCATGATGAAGCGTACTAAATTGATGTAAGTATTGCTTATAAATAATAAAAATTCAATCACAAAATCTCGCCTCTATGAGGTTTTGTGATTTTTGCACGTTTCCTAAGATGTTAAAAATCACAAAAATCAATTTTAAGCTGCTTTTTGTTCGATTTAAGAACGTTTTAAGTAATTAACAAATGTTGACAATTATTACTTTCAATTTATAAAATATTTAAAAAAAAGCACTCAATTTCTTATATTTGTTTGTATTCAAAAGGATGCTAAACGGCATCTTTTTTTATGCGACATATAAATCAAAATGAATTAAAATTTATGAGCGATCAGAAAGAAGAATTTAATAAGCATAACTATTCAGCAGATAGCATTCAGGCATTAGAAGGTATGGAGCATGTACGTATGCGTCCTTCCATGTATATTGGAGATGTTGGTACTCGTGGCTTGCACCATTTAGTATATGAAGTTGTAGATAACTCTATAGATGAAGCATTAGCTGGTCATTGTGATAATATTACAGTGATAATAAATGAAGATAATTCGATAACTACAGAAGATGATGGTCGTGGTATTCCTGTAGATCTTCACAAAAAAGAAGGTGTATCTGCGCTTGAAGTTGTAATGACTAAAATTGGAGCAGGTGGTAAGTTTGATAAAGACTCTTATAAAGTATCAGGTGGATTACACGGTGTTGGTGTAAGTTGCGTGAATGCATTATCAGAACATCTTAAAGCTACTGTTTTTAGAGAAGGTAAAGTTTACGAGCAAGAATATGAGCGTGGAAAAGCCATGTATCCTGTTAAGCAAGTAGGTGAAACGGATAAAAGAGGTACAACAGTTACTTTTAGACCAGATTCTACAATTTTCACGCAAACTTTGGAGTATAATTATGATACTTTAGCTAGTCGTTTACGTGAATTAGCATATTTAAATAAAGGAATTACGATTCATTTAATAGATAGAAGACACAAAAAAGAAGATGGTGAGTTTGAAGGTGAAACATTCCATTCTACTGAAGGTCTTAAAGAATTTATCCAATTTCTTGATGCAACTCGAGATCCTTTAATGAAAGATGTAATCGCTTTTGAAGGTGAAAAAAATGGAGTGCCTGTTGAAGTTGCTATGATTTATAATACATCTTATGCTGAAAACCTTCATTCTTATGTAAATAATATTAATACTCATGAAGGAGGTACGCACTTATCAGGATTTAGAAGAGGATTAACACATACTTTGAAAAAATATGCGGATAGTTCTGGGATGCTTGATAAACTGAAATTTGATATTGCTGGTGATGATTTCCGTGAAGGACTTACTGCAATTATTTCTGTAAAAGTTCAAGAGCCTCAATTTGAAGGTCAAACAAAAACAAAATTAGGTAACAGAGAAGTGTCTGCATCAGTAAGTCAAGCTGTATCTGAAATGTTAACTGATTATTTAGAAGAGAATCCAGACGATGCTAAAACCATTGTTCAAAAAGTAATACTTGCTGCTCAAGCACGTCATGCTGCTCAAAAAGCTCGTGACATGGTTCAGCGTAAAACCGTTATGAGTATTGGTGGCTTGCCAGGAAAATTAAGTGATTGCTCAGAGCAAGATCCTGAAAAATGTGAAATTTACCTTGTTGAGGGAGATTCGGCTGGTGGAACAGCAAAGATGGGGCGCGATAGAGCATTTCAAGCGATTTTACCATTAAGAGGAAAAATTCTTAATGTAGAGAAAGCAATGACTCATAAAGTTTTTGAAAACGAAGAAATCAAAAACATATTCACTGCTTTAGGTGTTACTATAGGTACTGAAGAGGATAGTAAAGCGCTTAACTTGTCAAAATTAAGATATCATAAAATTGTGATTATGTGTGATGCCGATATTGATGGAAGTCACATTGAAACTCTAATTTTAACCTTCTTTTTTAGATATATGAAAGAATTAATTGAAAATGGACATATTTATATCGCAACACCACCATTGTTTTTAGTTAAAAAAGGTGCAAAAAAAGAATATGCATGGAATGATGATGAGCGTTTGGCATTAATGGCGCAATATGGAGATGGCGCAAAAATTCAACGCTATAAAGGTCTTGGAGAGATGAATGCAGTTCAACTTTGGGATACCACAATGAATCCAGAGTTTAGAACATTACGTCAAATACAAATTGATAATGGAGTTGAGGCAGATCGTATTTTCTCAATGTTAATGGGTGACGAAGTGCCACCTCGTAGAGAATTTATTGAAAAGAATGCAGTTTATGCTAATATTGATGCTTAATTAGTAAAAGCACGACTTAGTTTAAATTCAAAAGAAAAAAGCAGCTATTTTTATAGCTGCTTTTTTCTTTTGAATATCTAACAGATATCGATAAAATGTAATTTTTAACGATTAAGTGCATGTATTTTGTTTTTTTTACTACATTTGCCTTAATGTTTAACCCTTGTCTATTATGAAAAACTTAATTATAGTATTGATATTATTTGTTTCAGTTCAACAGTCTAAATCTCAAGAATTAGAAACGATTATATTAGCTGCAGATGATGCCAGTTTATTGACTCAAAATTATTTAAATCCTGCCGTAAAAGGCTTGATGTACGATATGAATGGAGGTTGGTATACAACTGCTAAAACTCATAAAAAATTTGGTTTCGATATTACAATAAATGCTAATGCTTCTTTTGTGCCTAGTAAAGAACAAATGTTTGCTTTTGTGCCAAATGATTATACATTTTTGTCATTGCCTAATGGTGAAAGAGAATTAAATACGCTAATGAGCGACAATAATTCAGAAACAGTAGTTGATATCAAAATACCTTATGATAATGGAACCTACAAAGTCACTAGTTTTGACATGCCAGGAGGAATTGCTAATGATTTGCCTATTAATGCAGTTCCAACTCCTATGGTGCAATTAGGATTTGGGCTGCCTTATAAAACTGATATAAAATTAAGGCTTTTACCTAGTTTAAATTTTGATGAAAGTGTAAAAGCTAATCTTATAGGTATTGGTTTGCAACATGATTTGATGCAGTATTTTGGTCCATTAGAGAAATTGCCTTTAAATGTTTCGATTCTTGCAGCTTTTACTAATATGAAAGTTGTGTACGATATTGATGATGAAAATAATAATGATGAGGTCGCAGTTAAAAATGGAGAAACTGAATTTAAAATGAATACATGGACCTTACAGGCAATTGCTTCATTGGATTTTAAAATTATTACATTTTATGGAAGTGTAGGTTATAATAATGGAAAAACAACAGTGAAAATGAAAGGGAAATACATATTAACATATGACGTCGAAGATAGTAATGGAAATGTTATTGGCACTGTTGATGAATCTATAAAAGATCCGATAAATTTAGATTTTAAGGCCAATGGAATGAGAGCGACAATTGGAACTAGATTTAATATTGGGTTTTTCAAAATATTTGCAGATTATACCTTACAAGAGTATAATACCGCTTCTGCTGGAATTGCTTTCAGTTTTAGATAGCTATAAATAAATTAAAAGTGTCATAAAAAGCGTAAGATTTAATCTTACGCTTTTTTCATTAGAACCCTAAAAATTCGTAATTTTGCACTTTCAAAAGACAACACAATTTTAAATATTTAAAAACTTAATAAACATGAAAGTAACAGTAGTTGGAGCAGGAGCAGTTGGAGCAAGTTGTGCAGAATACATCGCAATTAAAAACTTTGCTTCAGAAGTAGTCATCTTAGATATTAAAGAAGGTTATGCTGAAGGTAAAGCAATGGATTTAATGCAATGTGCTTCATTAAACGGATTTGATACTAAAATTACAGGAAGTACTAATGATTATTCTAAAACTGCAAATAGTGATATTTGTGTCATTACTTCTGGTATTCCTCGTAAACCAGGTATGACTCGTGAAGAGTTAATTGGTATAAATGCTGGAATTGTAAAGTCTGTGTCTTCTAGTTTAGTAGAACATTCACCAAATACAATCCTTATTGTAGTGAGTAATCCTATGGATACAATGACGTATTTAGTTCACAAAACTACTGATTTGCCTAAACATAAAATTATTGGAATGGGAGGCGCTTTAGATTCTGCTCGTTTTAAATATAGATTAGCTGAAGCTTTAAATGCACCTATTAGTGATATTGACGGAATGGTAATTGGAGGTCATAGCGATAAAGGAATGGTGCCTTTAACATCTCATGCAACTAGAAATAGCATCAACGTATCTGAATTTATTTCAGAGGAGCGATTAAATCAAGTAAAAGAAGATACTAAAGTTGGTGGAGCTACATTAACGAAGTTATTAGGAACGTCAGCATGGTATGCTCCAGGAGCAGCAGTAAGTGGTTTGGTTCAAGCTATTGCTTGTGATCAAAAGAAAATGTTCCCTTGTTCAACATTATTAGATGGTGAATACGGTTTAAGTGATCTTTGTATTGGTGTTCCTGTAATTCTTGGTAGAAATGGTATTGAAAGTATCGTTGACGTACCTTTGAGTGCAGCTGAAAAAGCACACATGATAGAAAGTGCAGAAGGTGTTAAGAAAACAAACGGATTGTTAGAGCTATAATATCTCCTCTTTTTATAATATATTATGACAGTTAAACCTGTCACATTAAACGGAGTCAAAATGCTTTCCAAGTTTAAAACTTAAAGCTTTTGATTCCGTTTTTTATTTTTGATAATTTAGTAGTTAAATATGATTAAAAATGTACTAGTTTTATTAGTCTTGTCTGTATTGTTTTCCTGCGGAAATTTTACACCAAAACACAACTTCGCCATAATATATGAATTTGAAGATTTTGATAATCTGTCTGCTGTTGACAAACAAAATACTATAACTGTTTTAAATAGGAGGTTAGATAAGTTTGCTTCTAATTACAAAGTGAAACTCAATAATAAGCAACAAATTGAAATTAAATTGAGTACAAATTTTGAGTTGGAAGCTGTTAATGCAATAATTACAAATACTGGTAGACTAGATTTTTGGGAAGTCATAAAAGGAGAAGAGTTAGGGAATTTTATCATAGAAGCTAATAGTTTTTATAAAAAAGAAAATGATTCTATTAATCCGCTATTTGATATGATACAGCCTAATTCTTATAGTTTTGGTTTGTTTTCTGTAGCTGTTCAAGATTCGGCTAAGATGAGAGCGCTTATGGAAAACAAAGCGATTAAACATTTATTACCAACATCAATAAAACGATCAAAATTCTTATTCGGTTTACCAGATGAAGATGGTTTTTTGCCATTTTATGTCGTTAAAACCACTACTGAAGGTGTAGCATATATAAATGAAACGCATATTACTGATGCACGTCAAGGTTATTCAACTACCAATCGTCCATCCATTACAATGGAAATGAATAAAAAAGGAGCAGAACGCTGGGAACGCATGACAGGAATAGCATACCAAAAACAGTCACAAATCGCTATGACTTTAAATGATATTGTATATTCGGCTCCAACAGCATCTTCAGGAGCAATAAAAGGAGGTTATACAGAGTTAACAGGAAATTTTACAGTACAAGAAGCTCAAGACTTGGCATTAATTTTTTGCTCTCAAAAAAGGATTCCTAAACTAAAGTTCGTTAACACATTTGCTATAATCGAAGAACTCTAAATCTACTTTCTTTATTTTTTATATATTTGACGCATGAATAAAAGATGGTACATTAGTGCTTTAGTCATAATTCTAGCTTTATTAGGTGGTATTGCTTCACAAGAGCAGAACATTGCACCTAATCAGGAAATTATTTTACAGTTTGCTAGTGAAGCTGTATCAAGTGACGAAGCGCGAAATGCTATTGCTACTGTTAAACAACAGTTGCAAACTGTAGGTATTCATGATGTTCAAGTAACTAAATATAAAGGTGGTCAGTTAAAAATCACATACTTCAGTAAAGCTGATATTGCTAGTATCAAGAAAATACTTTCAAAAGAAAAGAGTCTCGAATTAAATGATACTAGAAATGATGAAAATCATATTCCTTTTGAAATTCCTTATAAAGATAGTCCTATTGCCTATGATTTAAATGTGTACGAAATCCAAAATGGATATGATACAGCATTTCATCTTTCAGGAAAACTTGGTTTAGAGCATAAAGGAGATAACGATCGCTTTTCAAATACAAATCCGTATGCCGATAGCAAAGCAGTTGAGTATAGTTGCTTTGAACAGCAAGTTAAGGTGGCTTATAAATTCCATAAATATTCTGGAATAACAATAGATTACAAGTCGAATAAAATCCCAGAGGTTCGTGCAGGACCAAACAGTCAAGGGATTATTCATTTTAGCTAAAAGCTAAGTTATTCCCTCCCATTGTACTTCAAATTACATTTAAAAGATAGCTAAACATGTCATGTTGAATAGCTATTGTAATTACGCATATAATCATTAAAAATAATTGTCAAATCGCGCGTAAAGTATATATTTGCTCGTTTTAAAAATTTGACCTAAATAAATAAAGTAATGCAAAACAAAGGATTAGTAAAGCTTTTTGCACTGTTATTTGGATTGGTAAGTATTTATCAATTATCATTTACATTCAAAGCTAACCAAATTGAAAAAGAGGCAAAAACATATGCCGAAAGTAAATTTCAAACCAGTGAAGACATCAGTGAAGCAGAAGTTCACTATTTAGATTCTCTTTCAAGTCAAGAGGTATTTGATATTGGTGTCGCTAACTTCACATTTAAAGAAGTTAAAGAAAAATCGATGAATCTTGGTCTTGACCTTAAAGGTGGACTTAACGTGATTTTAGAGATTTCAGTAAAAGACATATTAAAAGGTCTTGCAAACAAAAGTAAAGATCCAGCTTTCAATAAAGCTTTAGCTGATGCTGAAGAAATTCAAAAAGATGCACAGGAATCTTACTTAGAGTCGTTTTACCAAGCTTGGGATGCGACTAAAGGTGATCAAAAATTAGCATCTCCAGATATTTTTGCTAACAGAAATTTAGATGATGTCATTAACATTAACATGACTGATGATGAAGTGAAAAAAGAAATTGATCAAAAAGTAGATGAATCTATCGTTTCTGCTTTTGAAGTATTACGTAAACGTATTGACCAGTTTGGTGTAACGTCTCCAAATATTCAACGTTTAGGAAATACAGGTCGTGTTTTAGTTGAACTTCCTGGTGTTAAAGATGTAAAGCGTGCAACAGAATTGATTACAACTACTGCACAATTACAATTTTGGGATGTTGACAACGGACAATCTATTGGAGATTTCTTCGTGGCATCAAATGAAACACTTAAAAAAGTTTTAGGTGTTGAAGAAAAAGTAGTAGCGACTGAGGCTCAAGATTCAACGTCCACAGATAGTACTATTGATAATTTATTGGGTGAAACTTCTACTGATTCAACAACCGTTGGTCAAGTAAATCCAATATTTGATTTAATGGGACCTCCACGTTCTGGTGGAATGATCGGAATTAAATTAGAAGATAAAGAGAAGTTTGAGTCTTACCTTAATATGCCACAAGTACGAGCAAACCTTCCTTCAGATGCAAGAAATATTAGATTCGCTTTTGGTTTGCCAACGGCAGATACAGAAACTGGAATTGAGTATGTAGATTTATATACCTTAAAAGGAAACAGAGCAAATGAACCAGAATTGAGTGGCGCAGTAATTACTGATGCACGTCAATCATATAGTGTTACCAACCAACCGTCGGTAACAATGCAGATGAATGCTAAAGGGGCTAAAATATGGGAAGAGATTACAGGTAGAGCATTTACAAACAAATCTCAAATTGCAATTGTTTTAGATGATATCGTATATTCTGCACCAACAGCTTCTAATGGAGCTATTTCTGGTGGAAATACTGAAATTTCTGGAAACTTTACAGTGAATGAGGCTGTCGATTTAGCAAACGTATTAAGAGCAGGTAAATTACCAGCTTCAGCAGATATCGTTCAAGCGGATCAAGTTGGTCCTTCATTAGGAAAAGAAGCTATTGATAGTGGTACAAAATCATTTTTAATCGCATTATCTCTTGTATTACTATGGATGATCATGTACTATGGCAAAGCAGGTATCTTTGCTGATATCGCTTTATTATTAAACATCTTATTAATCTTTGGCGTGCTTTCTGGATTAGGCGCTGTATTAACGCTTCCTGGTTTAGCTGGTATCGTGTTAACGATTGGTATGTCTGTGGATGCGAACGTACTTATTTTTGAGCGTATTCGTGAAGAGATAGGAAAGGGTAAAACAATGAAAGAAGCCGTTAAAGATGGTTTCGCTAATGCATTGTCTTCAATTTTAGATGCCAACATTACTACAGGTTTAACTGCCTTAATATTATTTGTATTTGGTACAGGTCCAATTAAAGGATTCGCAACAACTTTACTTATTGGTATTGTAACGTCATTATTTACAGCTATTTTTATTACACGTTTATTAGTAGATTGGTATGTTAATAAAGGGAAAAATTTAGATTTCTCTACATCAATAACAAAAGGCTTATTCAAGAATATGAATATTAAGTTTATCGCTAAACGTAAAGTTGCTTATGTTGTTTCTGGTATTTTAATCTTAGTGAGTTTAGGATCTTTATTTACTAATAAATTGGATCAAGGTATTGATTTTGTTGGAGGAAGAACATATCAAGTACGTTTTGATAAAGCTGTAAGTTCTGAAGATGTGGCTAAAGATTTAAATGCTGTCTTCGGAAGTGCTGAGGTAAAAACAATTGGAGGAGATCATCAGTTGAAAATTTCAACGAAGTATAAAGTAAATGAAAATTCAGCTGAAGCAGATGAAGAAATTCAAACCATGTTATTTAATGGATTGAAATCGTATTTACCAGCAGATATTTCTTATACAGAGTTCTCTGAAGCTACAAATGGCGTAGGTAAAGTATTGTCAAGTAAAGTAAGTCCAACAATTGCAGATGATATCAAAAAAGAATCATTCTGGGCCGTTTTAGGATCTTTAGTTGTGGTATTCCTTTACATCTTAGGTCGTTTTAAAAGATGGCAATTCTCAATTGGTGCAGTTATCGCTGTATTTCATGATGTGATTATTGTATTAGGTATCTTCTCGTTACTTTACAAGTTCATGCCATTTAGTATGGAGATTGATCAAGCCTTCATTGCAGCAATTTTAACTGTAATTGGTTACTCTCTAAATGATACCGTTGTTGTATTTGATAGAATTAGAGAAGTAATTGCTGAAAGAGCAGGATTTAAAGGTGGAGCTAATATTAACTCAGCGATCAACAGTACATTGAGTAGAACATTAAATACATCGTTAACTACGTTAGTGGTGTTAATTGCAATGTTTGCTTTTGGTGCAGAATCACTTAGAGGTTTATTATTTGCATTAATCGTGGGTGTAGTAGTTGGTACATATTCTTCTGTATTTATTGCAACTCCAATTATGTATGACACATTAAATGATAAAGGTGATGCTCCTGAAGAAGTAGAGTAGTACATTATCATTTTATAGATATTAAAAAAGCCATTCAATTTTGAATGGCTTTTTTGTTTTAGTTAGGCAATCTGCGAGGTTTTTTTGATGCTTTGTAGGTTTTAAACTAAGAAATAAATATCTACAAGGTTCTTAAAATCTTTCAGGATATATGTTAGCTTTTAAAATTGATATTATTTTAATAAGACTAAGTTTGTGAAGTATGAATGGCTAGAAACCGCAAGGTTCAGTATAGCTAAATCTAATATGCTAATTATGTTGTAATGTCAAGTTGCGCCTTTAAACTACGCTCAAGATAAATTAAAGTCGAAACCTCTTTAAGTGATATTAAACGTTAGTTACTCTTAAATTCAATTGTATCTCCTTTTTCTAAATTCCAAGTGTCGCTTAAACCTGCATTAACTTCTAAAACATATGTTGCAGGTGCTTCTGAAGGCAAAGAGGTTTCATCCATTGGTTTAGCATTTTTCTGAATGCTTACAATGCGTTTGTCTTCTGAAATATAAATGATGTCTAACGGGATTTTAGTGTTTTTCATATAGAAACTTCTGTAATCAGAATCTGGAAAAATAAAAAGCATCGCTTGGTTGTCTTCCATACTTTTGCGATACATCAATCCGGTTTGAGTAGAATAGTCATCATCAGCAATTTCAATATTTAGCGAAGCAATTAAAGAATCTGAAGTTGCTTTTTTAAGTTGAAGTTCGCCTTCCTTTTTAAAAGAAATTGTAACAGTTTTTACTGTCGAATTTTGTTTTTGTTCTTTGCATGAAACAATATAAAAACAGAGAATACCAAATGAAGAAACAGCAAGTAGTTTAAGCCATTGATGCTTCATAAACTAGCTCAATTTTCGTTTTGCTTTATAAACAAACATGAAGTATAATCCAATTAAAACAAATGGAATACTTAACAATTGACCTGTGTTTAATAACCAATCTGTACGTTCAATATTTTGTGGTTCTTTTACGTATTCTACCACGAAACGAACAGTCCATAATAAAACTAAAAACAAGCCAAATAGAAAACCTTGTTGTTTGCTTTTTTCTGTTTTCCAATACACATACATTAATATGAAAAACACAAAGACATAACTAAATGCTTCATACAGTTGAGCAGGATGTCTAAAAGGTACTTGCTCTAATAATTCTGTATATTTAGGATCACTACCTAAGGCAACATAAGCATCTTTTACGTTTTCAATACCAGTAATTCTTACAACTTCATATTTGTTATATGTATCTTGAATAAAACGTACTCCAAAAGAAGATTCGGTTACTTTACCTATTATTTCAGAATTGATGAAATTTCCTAGACGCACAAATACAGCTCCTAATGACACTGGAACAACAACGCGATCAAGAACCCAAAGCACACTTTTTTTGACTATTTTTTTGTTAAAAAGATACATTGAAATAATCATACCTATTGCAGCTCCATGACTGGCTAATCCTTGAAAACCTGTAAATTCAATACCTCCTTTAAACTTAAACGGAAGGAAGATGCTAAAGAAATCATCATTGATTAATTCTGGTTGATAAAAAAAGACATGTCCTAAACGTGCACCAAGCATAATACCAATTACAGAATATATGAAAAGAGAATCTACTGCTTCATTAGTTTGGTTTTCATTCTTGAAAATTCGTTTTACAATATAGAAGCCTATTAAAAAGGCCACAATCCACATTACACTATAGTAATGAAGTGTAAAAAAACCTAAATCAATTCCTTTAGAAGGGTTCCATGCAATATCTAAAGCGTACATATGTTTTGTTTTGTTGGGTAAAGATACTATTTATGCTTGAATGGTAGTAAACGTTAAGATAGTTTTAATCTTCTTTTTCTGGGACTGGGTCATAACCGCTTCGTCCCCATGGATGACAACTAAAAATCCTTTTAATTGCAAGTTTTCCACCTTTAAAAAAACCATGTTTTTCTAAAGCTTCCTTTGCGTAATGTGAACACGTAGGTTCAAATCTACAAGTTGCAGGCGTTAATGGTGATATTAAAGTTTGATAGATTTTTATAAAAAAGAGAAAAGGATATGTTAGAAGTTTTTTCATTTTTAACTAAATATCAGTTAGAGTGTCAGGTTGAGCGCAGTCGAAACCTTATTAAATAGTCCGCAATACATAGTTCTCGAAAGAGCTCGAACAGACAAACGATTTAATTAGTCGAAAATGTTGTACCATCCTTGCCATCATTTAACTGAATGCCTTTTGCAGCCAATTCATCACGAATTTTATCAGACAATGCAAAATCTTTATTAGCTCTTGCTTCTTGTCTCAATTGAATCAACAAATCAACAGCTCCAGAAAGTTTATCAGTACTTGTATCAGATTTAGTTTCATTTTTTAAACCTAAAACATCAAATGTAAACGCATTCATCGTTTGTTTCAATATTTCTAAATCTTCAGAAGTTAAAGACGCATTATTGTCTTTAATTTGATTGATTAATTTTGCAGCTTCAAAAAGATGAGCAATCAAAATAGGAGCGTTGAAATCATCATTCATAGCATCATAACATTTCTGTTTCCATTCAGAAACATTAAATGTAGATGTTGTTCCAGCTTTTAATTCGTCTAAATTATTTATAGCATCCATTAATCTGAAAAACCCTTTTTCGCTTGCTAATAAACCATCATCAGTTAAATCTAAAACACTTCTATAAGACGATTGTGCATTAAAAAAACGAATTACACTTGGTGAATACGCTTTACTGAAGAATTTGTTGTTTCCAGATAATAGTTCATCTGGATTAACTGTGTTTCCAGTAGTTTTAGACATGCGTTGTCCATTCAACTGAAGCATATTTGCATGCATCCAATAATTAACAGGAGAGGTGCCTTTTGCGGCTTCGCTTTGAGCAATTTCACATTCGTGATGAGGAAATTTCAAGTCCATTCCACCACCATGAATATCAAAATTATCACCTAAATATTTTGTGCTCATTGCAGTACATTCTAAATGCCATCCAGGAAAACCATCACTCCAAGGTGACGGCCAACGCATAATATGTTGAGGTTCGGCTTTTTTCCAAAGTGCAAAATCTTGAGGATTTTTCTTATCACTTTGCCCTTCAAGTGCTCGTGTATTATGAATTAAGTCTTCGAGCTTTCGCTTGCTTAATTTTCCGTATTCATTCGTTTCGTTAAATTTATGTACATCAAAATAAACGGAACCATTAACTTCGTATCCAAAACCATTATTAATAATAGTTTTGATCAATTCAATTTGTTCTATAATATGTCCAGTTGCTGTTGGCTCAATACTTGGTGGAAGAAAATTAAAAGTGTGTAATACATTGTGAAAATCGACAGTATAACGTTGAACAACTTCCATAGGTTCAATCTGTTCTAAACGTGCTTTTTTTGTGATTTTATCTTCACCAACATCAGCATCATTTTCTAAATGTCCTGCATCAGTAATATTTCTTACATAACGAACTTTATAACCAATATGTTTTAAGTATCTAAATACCATGTCAAAAGACATAAATGTTCTTACATTTCCTAAATGGACATTGCTGTACACTGTAGGACCACAAACATACATGCCAACATAACCTGCTTCAATAGGCTTGAAAATTTCTTTTTTACCGCTTAATGAATTATAAATTTGAATGGTATGATCTTGGTGTCGTTGCATGCTGAATACTTATTAGGTCTTTAAAATTAAAACGTGGTTTCTAATTTGATATAATCTAAAAATTCTCTTTTGGTATCTTTGTCTTTGAATTTTCCACCAAATTCTGATGTTACTGTACTGCTTTCAATATCTCTTATACCTCTAGAATTTACACAAAGGTGTTTCGCATCAATAATACAAGCTACGTCTTGAGTATTTAAAACCTCTTGTAATTCTTTTACAATTTGAATGGTTAAACGTTCTTGTACTTGTGGTCGTTTAGCATAGTAGTCAACAATACGATTCATTTTTGAAAGACCTACTACAGTTCCGTTCGAAATGTATGCAACATGTGCTCTGCCAACAATAGGTAATAAGTGATGCTCACAAGTTGAATATAGTGTGATGTTTTTTTCAACTAGCATTTCGCCATATTTATACTTATTATCAAAAGTAGAGGCTTTAGGTTTTCTTTTAGGATCTAATCCTCCAAAAATCTCGTTTACAAACATTTTTGCAACACGATTAGGAGTGCCTTTTAAGCTATCATCTGTTAAGTCTAGTCCTAAAGTTTCCATGATATGATGAACATCATCTTTAATAATATCCATTTTTTCATCATTAGAAAGTTTGAATGCATCATTACGTAATGGTGTTTCAGATGAAGTGCTTATATGGTCATCACCTATGGCTTCAAAATCTTCCAAGTCTTTTTCTATTTTCATTAATCAAATATTTCTGAATAGTATCAAATTCAGTTATAAAATTTAATGCTACTCATTGAATTCAAATTTTTTATCAAGCATTTAAATAAAGCTGCTTGGAGTTAAAAACGTCTAAATCAACTTAAAAAAGTTGCTTTTAGAGTTTGCAAAGATAAACAATTAAAAAAAGTTAAAACAGAGGTAGGAGTTTTTTAATCTCAAATGTTATAGTAGTGTTATGTTAATGTTAGTATTGGACGTTAATTACCATTTGACATTAACAGTGTTTTAATTAAAATTTACTTAAATTTCACGTCTTTTAATCAATAGAAAGCTATGAATATAAAATTCCTTCTGCCTTTGGCATTCATTTTTAGTGTGTTAACGGTAAACACGTCTTTTTCTCAAAGTAGTCAAAAGCAAAAACCGCTACAACATGTTGTTTATAATAGCAATGTTGATGCTCCTCTTACCTCAATAGAATTAAAGCAAATTAAAGAAGTTTACGGAGAACATGCTGAGGAAGATATTTTAAGTAAACCACAGCGTTTAAAAGACGTCAAGCATATTCTTAGAAATCGCGTTGAAGTTATAGAACATCTTGGCAAAGATTTATCAAGTTTCACAAATTTATCTACTGTGCCACTTTTTAATCATTATAATAAGACTCTTAATCGAGATGCATTATACAATGCAAGTACATTTAATCCTTTAAAATATCAATTCAATTTTTATTCAAGAGAAGGTTCAAAAACTTACAGGTTTGATAATTCACCATATTTAATAATCATCAAATCTCAAAACCCACAATAATCATCATATTATGAAAAAAATAATTACACTATTATTCATCGCTTTTTCAGTTTTTTCATATGGTCAGGATATTCTGATGCAAGATGGAACTATAAATCAATGTACTGATCGATTTTTTGATTCGGGAGGTGAGTTTGGGACTTATTCAAATGACGAGAATTTTTCGTTAACAATTTGTCCTACGGCTACAGGTGATGCAATCCAGTTAAGTTTTACTGAATTTAATACACAATTAAATATTGATGTACTGACAATATATGATGGGCCAGATAATACATTTCCATCTTTAGGTTCATTTTCTGGAGGAAACAACCCTGGTGTGGTTGAAGCTACAACACCTTCTGGATGTTTAACAATAGAATTTGTTTCTAATGGTTCTGGTACAACTACTGGTTGGGCATCAGACATCGCTTGTTTAACTCCTTGTCAATCTATTATTGCAAACCTAGATAGTACTAATCCTGCATTTGATGTAAATAATATTGTTGTTGCTGATGTTAATGAAGTGATAACTTTTAATGCTAGTGGAACCTTTTCAATTGATGGAACAGGAGCTACTTATGCATGGGATTTTGGAGATAGCAATTCAGGTACAGGAGCTACTACAACACATCAATATGCTACTGCTGGTTTGTATGCTGTAACCTTGATAATTACAGACACTAATCCTGCAGGATGTACTAGTACTAATGCTATTGATTTAACAGCTCAAATAGGAGCATCAGGTCCAGGTAATCCATTTGTAGAAGCCGGAGATGATATTGTTATTGATTGCGCAGATGATTGTACAGATATAACTGCCGAGTTTTTAGAAATTGGAGAAACCAATACGTATACGGTATCTGCAATCCCTTTTGTGCCTCCTTTTTCTTTTGAAGGATTAACAAATTCTTTAAATCCAAATGCGGATGATCAATGGACTGATGTTGAGAATTTACCTTTTGATTTTTGTTTTTTTACAAATATTGAAACCCAATTTCAAGTGGGTTCAAATGGCGTAATAAGTTTTGATGAAAACACAGGCGGAAATGGTTGGCAATTTACTGAAAGTTTACCTAATAATTCAAATGATACATTAGGTGAAGCCAATATTTTAACACCTACACATGATATTGATCCCACTGTCGGTAATGCTGAAGAAATTGCTTGGGAAATTATTGGTACTGCTCCAAATAGAGTGTTAGCAGTTTCATTTTTTGAAGTTCCTATGTATTCATGTACGACTTCAGTTGCAACACACATGGCAGTGCTATATGAAACAACAAATGTTATTGATATTTATATTAAGGATAAGCCGTTATGTACAAGTTGGAACGATGGAAATGCCGCTGTAGGTATTCAAAATAATGCTGGTACAACAGCTTTCGTTCCGCCTGGAAGAAATACAGGGCAATGGCAAGCAACTGATGAAGCTTGGCGTTTTACGCCTGCTGGTCCTAGTATAATTGATTTTGCTTGGTTAGATGATACAGGAGCTGTGATTGGTACAACACCTACATTAAATGTATGTCCAACAAGCACTACAACTTATACAGCTCAAGTAACATATACAAATTGTAATGGAGATGAAGTTATTGTAACTGATGATGTTACAGTTACTAAAGATGTGCCTTTTACAGTAGATTTAGGTCCAGATCAAAATTTATGTGAAGGTGATGCTGATGTTGTTCTTGATGCAGACATCGCTTCTGGCACAGCTACATATCAATGGTTTGCTAATGGTATTTTAATGTCAGGAGAAATAAACCCAACGCTTACTGTTTCATCACCAAATTCAGATACTTATCTAGTTGAAGTAACAGATCAAAGTTGTACGCTTACTGAAGAAATAGTAATTACATTTCATCCAAACCCGTTAATTAATCCGATCTCAATTTATGAGTTGTGTGATGATGCTGTTATTGATGATTTTACTGAATTTGATTTATCTACTAAAGATGCAGAGGTTATTGGAGCACAAACAGATGTGTTAATTTCATATCATGTTTCTCAAGATGATGCGGATAATGATGAAAATCCCTTACCAGATTTATTTACTAATACGGTAAGTCCTCAAACCATTTTTGTTAGAATTGTAAACGCCAATAATCCTAATTGTTATGTAACTACGACTTTTGATTTATTAGTTGCGTCAGGAATTGTTTTAACTCAGCCTGATGATATGGTCGTTTGTGATGATGTTTCTGGAGATGGTTTTGAATCTTTTGATTTGAACTCTCAAACTGCTACAATTCTTGATGGTCAAACAGGAGTAACACTAACTTATCATCCTACTCAAGCAGATGCCGTTAGTAATACTAATGGTTTAACGAGTCCTTATATTAACCTTACTAATCCTCAGACTATATTTGTAAGAGCCGAAAATGATTCCAATACTTTGTGTTTTGAAACCATAACTTTTGATTTAATTGTAAATTCAGGACCTGCAGTTATTATACCTACACCTTTATCTGTGTGTGATGATGATACTGATGGCTTTGCTATGTTTACATTATCTGATGCAAATACTGAGATAATTAATGGTCAAGCTAATGTTAGTGTAACTTATTATGAAACTCTTGCAGATGCAAATACTGCTACTAACGAAATTTTCTCACCTTATACTAATATTGTTCCCAACTTACAAACTGTTTTTGTAAGATTGGATGATTCTGTAAATGGGTGTTTTAGCACCACTACTTTAGATTTAGAGGTTGTAAGTAATCCGACAGCAAATATAGTTACACCTTTATCGGTTTGTGATGATGACAATGATGGATTTTCAAGTTTTGAATTAAGTTTAAAAGATTCAGAATCGATAGGAGTTCAAACAGGTATGGTTGTGACGTATCATGAGACCGAGTCAGATGCGATTAATGGCGTTAATGTTTTGGCAATACCATATGATAATATTGTTCCAAGTGTTCAGACCGTATACATAAGAGTAGAGAGTGGTTCAACGGGTTGTTATGATACCGTAGAGCTTATATTACTAGTAAATCCGATACCCAATACATTATCAGTTACGGCTTATGAGTTGTGTGATTATGATTTACCAGGCGATGAGATAGAGCAGTTTGATTTACCAACGAAAGATGCTGAGATATCTGATGGTCAAATGGTCACAGTTAGTTATTATGAGACTTTATCAGATGCTGAAGGATTACTTAATCCAATAGTAGGTCTTTATAGTAATACGAGTAATCCCCAAATGATTTACTATGCACTCGTAAGTACAACGACAAATTGTGTAGCAACTGGGAGTTTTGAATTGGTAGTAAACCCGTTACCATCTATAGTTGTTCCAACAGCATTAGAGGTTTGTGATGATGGCGTTCCTGATGGTTTAACGAGTATCGATTTAACGATTAAGAATCAGGAGATAGCACCTAATCCTAATTATTCTGTGAGTTATTATTTAACTCAAATGGATGCAGATTTAGCATTAAATCCCTTACCAATTCCTTATACTAATATAGTAAATGGTCAAATCGTATTTGTACGAGTTCAAGATATAAATACAGGATGTTATGCTACCACGCTTTTAACTTTGGTTGTAGAGCAAGCACCAGTTGCAAATACGCCAACTCCTTTAGAGTATTGTGATGCAGATAGTGATGGTTTTGGAGTTTTTACTTTAACTGATGCAGATACAGAGATTACTTCAGGCGATCCGGCTTTAACGGTTAGTTATCATGAGACTATGGCAGATGCAGATAATAATGTAAATGCATTAGGGAGTCCTTATAACAATATTGTAGAAGATCAACAAACAATTTATGTACGCGTTGAGAGCGCAACAATCGCCACAGATTGCGCGACAATAGTAGAACTTATATTAATAGTACATCCAACGCCACAGATAGAAGATCCAACTCCTTTAGAGGAATGTGATGATGTGTCTGCAGATGGTTTTGCGCAGTTTGATTTGAGAAGTAAAGATTTAGAGATATTAGATGGATTAGACCCTTTACAATATCTAGTGACTTATTATGAGATAGAGGCAAATGCAGAATCTGGTATGAATGCTATTTTAAATCCAACTAACTATACCAATACGACAGCCTTTAATCAAATGTTATGGGTTCGAGTAGAGGATACAGTTAATGGCTGTTATAAGATTACAACCTTAGAGTTAATTGTGAATGCCCTTCCAGTGCTATTACAACCAGTTCCATTAGAGTTATGTGATGATAATAATCCAGGAGATGAGATAGAGGCATTTACATTAGAGGATTCCAATTCAGAGATGTTAAATGGACAGACAGGAATTAGTTTCACATATTATCAGACGCAGTTGGATGCAGATAATGACACAAATCCAATTGTAAGTCCTTACATGAATACAAGCAATCCACAAACGGTATTTGTAAGAGCTACAGATGATGTTACAGGATGTTTTGTAAGTACAACCGCTACGATACTATTAAGAGTTAACCCTATTCCATCACCAGCGCCTCCGACAGATTTAGAGGTTTGTGATGCTGATAATGATGGTTTTGAAGTTTTTGATTTAGAGAGTAAAACTCTAGAGATCATTAATGGAGAGTTAGATATTGCAATTACGTACCATGAGACTCAGAGTGATGCAGATATGGATCTAAATGCACTTGTTAGTCCATACACAAATATAGTAATGGATGAGCAGATGATTTACATTCGAGCAGAGAATATAATAACAGGCTGTTATAATACCTCTGAGGTTTTAATCATCCGTGTGTTACCTTCACCAGAAGTTCCAGTAGATATTGACGACTATGTAATTTGTGACACCAATAATGATGGTTTTGCACAGTTTGATTTAACGACTAAGGATTCAGAGATATTAGGGACACAGATTCCATCAGACTTTATACTGACCTATCATATTACTATTGGAGATGCTCAATCAGGAAATAACCCAATAGTAAATGTAACCAACTACACTAATGTTTTAAATCCACAGACGATTTATGTTCGATTAGTAAGCGTTCTCAATGGTTGTGTAACAACGACAGGTTTCTTTGATATCCGAGTAGAGTTACCACCAGAGGCTATCCAACCAACACCATTAGAGTTGTGTGATGATGAGATTGCAGATGAAGTTACCGTTTTTGATTTGACCTTAAAGGATAATGAGATTACAGGTGGCGAATCAAGTTGGAGTGTTTCTTACTATGAGACAGATGCAGATGCACAGTCAGAGATTAATGCTGTAGATGCAGAGACTTATAGTAATAGTTCAGTAAATGGAGCAGCGGCGAATCCACAGACTTTATATGTTGTTGTTACAGATACAGATACAGGTTGTGTGGATTATACAACATTAACGATTCGTGTATTACCAAATCCAACACCTAGTTTAGATCCAGATGATTTAGAGTTGTGTGATGATATCAATCCAGGCGATATGGAAGAGGAGTTTGATCTTACAGAGAATGAGGTTTATATCATCAATGGAGAATCAGGAGTTACTGCGACGTATCATGAGACAGAGGAAGATGCCGAATTAGGATTGAATGCTATCGTGGCTCCAATGGCGTATACCAACACAAGTACACCACAAACGATTTATGTACGAGTAACAAATGATATAACCGAGTGTTATACATTAGTAACCTTTGATATAATCGTAAACCCATTACCAGATGTTGTAGCCGTTACAGATTTTATACTTTGTGAGTTAAATACAGATGGTATCGACGATTTTGATTTGACCCTTAAGGATGCTGAAATCTTAAACGGTCAAGATGCAACAATGTTTACAGTGACTTACCATGAGACGCAAACCGATGCAGATGATTTAATCAATGCCTTGGTTAGTCCTTATACAAATCTCACAAATCCACAACAGATTTTTATAGCGATTACAAATAATGATACAGGCTGTTCAATAAGCACGCCGAGTTTTAATATTGAAGTTCAGGAAGCAGCAGAGGCTAACTCAGGTATGGAGCCTATTTTAGAGGAGATTTGTGACGATCAGATGGATGATGATGGCGATTTAAGTAATAATAGCGCTCAGTTTGATTTAACACCAGTTACAGATGCTGTTGATTTAATACCAGGGAGTGTTCAGGATCAGGTTTTAGATGGTCAGGATCCAGCAAATTATATATTGACTTACTATGAGACAGAGACTGATGCCGAGTTAGGCGTTAATCCATTGCCATTTTTATATGAGAATATAGTCAATCCACAGATTATTTATGTGAGAGTAGATAATGATACGCTGATAGATGATGGAACAGGCAATATGATAGATAGTTCAATTTGTTATGCTGTAGCCCCATTAACCTTGCAGGTGAATCCATTACCAGTATTTGGCTTAGATGATAGTTATATATTATGTGTAGATGTAAATGGAACAGAAGTCTTGAATGTTCCAGTATTAGACACAGAACTAACAACACCAAACTATGAGTTTGAGTGGAGTTTGGGAGGTACAGTGATATCAGGAGCAACAGCAGGTAGTTATGAGCCAAGTGAAGGTGGCACGTATAGTGTGACAGTGACTGATGCAATTACGGGTTGTTCAAGCAGTGTAATGACAGAAGTGATAGAGAGTTCACCACCAACCATTACGCTTGTAGATGTGACTACAGATGCTTTTTCAGAGTTACATATTATAGTTGTTACCGTAACCGGATTAGGAGACTATGAATATCGTTTGGATGGAGGTACATGGCAGGATAGCAATATCTTTGTGGATGTTTCTGCAGGTGAGCATGATATAGATGTAAGAGATAGGATCGGTTGTGGTTATGTTAGTGATAAGGTTACAGTTATGGATTACCCAACGTTTTTCACGCCAAATGATGATGGTTATAATGATACATGGAACATAAAAGGTATTGCCGACCAACCTAGTGCAAAAATTTATATATTTGACAGGTACGGAAAACTAATAAAACAGATAAGTCCTACGAGTGAAGGTTGGGATGGTAGCTATAATGGCAACCCAATGCCAACGAGTGACTACTGGTTTGTAGTAGAGTACAATGAACCTAATACCGGAGAACGTAAAGAATTTAAAGCCCATTTCACCCTGAAAAGATAAAATGAGTTTATATAAAATAAAAAAAAGCTATATGATTTCATATAGCTTTTTTTTATTACACTTGTATTTAGGAGTGTATTTTTGTTTTTAAAGATTAAATGCTAATGTTAGAGTGATGTTCGAATTTACTGCATCTACAGTTGCAGCATTAGTTAATCCAATAGAATACAAAGGATTGTTAATAGTTCTTTCAGCTTGATCAAATGTTAAATCTAATCTTGTGTTGCCAAAATTATATCCTAAGCCTAAAGAATAACCTGTTAAGTCACTAACAAAAGAATCGTCCACGTATGGACTTTCCTCAAAACGATATCCTCCTCTAAAACTAAATTGCTTGAATTTATATTCACCTCCAAATCTGTAAGTATTTGCAGCTTTGAATGTATTACTTATGATTTCGTTTTGAGATCTAAAAAAAGTGTCATTTTTAGGACTAAATTCCATATTCGAATAATCTCTTCTCGAATAATCAAAACTTATTAATCCTTTTTCGCCAAATACATATGCAAGACTACCCGTAATTTTGCCAGGAGATCGTAATCTATATTCTGGAAAAACATTAATGATATTTGGGTTTACATTTACTGTAAAGCTACCATCAACATCATCAACAAAAGTTGAAATGCCTTGAGAAGTTTCTTCAGTTATTGTAAACCATGTAGGTGAATTGTATGTAAATCCGGCTCTTAGTTCTGTAGTTAGCTTAAAAATTGCTCCTAATTGAAAAGAAAACCCATTGCCAGTAGTTAATATGTTATTTTCAAATCCTACGTTAGTTACTAAAGAGCCAGGATTTGAATTGGTTTCTTTTAAGTATGTAGTCTTATCATAATTTATAAAATGAGTGTTTAAATTAATTCCTAAATATAATCTATCTTCATACTGAGCTGAGGCATTAAAACTTACTTTTCCATTATATCCTCGAGCTATGTAGTCATACTGTTGATTAAATGTTCCTATAGCGATATTTGATGTGTAAATACTATTTTCATTTGTTTCGTTAACGGGTTCAATTATAAATGACTCATAACCTAAATAAGCTTGTTGATTTCTAGAGCCATAGAAAGAACCAATTTCAGCATAAGCTTGAGAGATAGACTCACCTGTAAATCTTGATATTTCATCAAGCCTTAAGCCTTGAGCATATTCTAAAAAATAGCTATCAATAGAATTAGTGTTACTGCCATTAGCAAACCATTGATCTTCGTGGTTAGCAGTTTTATCATAGGCAACACTTATAACAAATTTTTTCCATGAAGAACCCTTATCTGTACTTGCAAAAACAAATGCACCACCTGCTTGATGTAAATCTATATTTGAGTTTGAAGTAGAATTTCTTTTACCAAAGTATGATACATCATTATTGGTGTTAAGGTAGGATAGTGATATTGAAGCGTGACTTCTATTAAAAATTGCTGATCCAGCAGGATTTAAATTTACAGCAGACATATCACCTCCAAGAGCACCAAAAGCACCGCTTAAAGCTCTAAATCTAGCACTACCTTGTATGTTGTCTTTAGAATATCGAAGAGCATCAGTAATATCTTGAGCGTTAATATTAGACATAGATAAGACACCTATCATTAGTATAGTTAACTTTTTCATATTTAATTTTTAATTATTATAAATTTACCTACGACGACCTGAACTACTTCTACTAGTTGACCTAGAAGAGCCTGAAGATCTTGAATTACTTCTAGAACTTCTTGTAGAAGAAGAATTACTCCTTCTTGTAGATGTTGATGATCTTGTGTTAGATCTAGAGTTGTTAGAACGAGTTCTAGTAACATTACTATTTGACCTTGGTCTTATAGAATTATTAGATCTAGTTCTAGTGGTATTTCTTCTCAAAGTAGATCTAGTAACTGAATTATTTCTTCTAATTGCAGAACTTCTCCTTGAGACAGATGTAGAATTACGACGTGTAGTATTATAATTATTTCTTCTATAGTTTGGGTTTCTATTTGAATATGCCAAATGAGAACCTCTTCTTCCAGAATTATATGCTAAGTAGCGATTGTTGTAATAATATCCACTGAATCCAGGAGGACACCAATAATTGTTGTAACCCCAACTATTATTATAACCCCAACTATTCCAGCCCCAGCCAAAACCTCCAAATCCAGTATTCCAGCCCCAATTGTTGTATCTCCAACTGTTCCAACCATAACGATATCCCCAAGCACCATTCCATAACCATGGATCATTAAAACCCCAACCATTATCTATATAGTTAATAGTTATGTTGTTACTAGCTTGTCCCCATCCAGCATATTCATTTTGAACATCCTCTTCTTGATTTTCGTCAGAATAATCACCTTCATAAGAGTCAATATCAGTGAAAATTACACGCTCATCATCAGGAATATCATTATATTGATTAGCTTTTTCATTAAAATAATTTTTATAATAACTATTGTCTTCTGATGCAGTTTCTGAAGTTTCATAATCTATAGTTCTTGCCTCTTCATATGTGGTGACATCTTTATCACTTTCTCTATTACTGTAGATGCCATCGCTGTCATAACCTACATATTGATATGAACCACAAGAAGCTAAAACAAATGTGAAGCTAAGTGCAACAAAAAATGGCAATTTCGATTTTAAGTAGTTGTTGAATTGCATGTTTGTAAATTTTTATTGTTGAACATTACAAAAATAGTTAGTTTTGTTGAACTATTTTTTTATTTAACATAATCACAATATTTGTGCCAAAACTATCTATTTAGCTGAAAATCTTATAAATATATTCATTACAACTAAAATAGATAGCAAAACATTGTATTCTGATCGAGTTATTAGTGACTTGAAAGGATTCTAAATTAATAAAGCCTAGATACATTTTGTATATCTAGGCTTTATTGTTTGTAAATGTTAAGATAATTTACAGTTATTAATTTTTTGTGCTTTTGCGAACCAATGAATTAGAACCTGAGCTAGAACTATTAGTACTAGATCTTTTTACAGTAGATGTTGAATTGCTTCTTGAATTTGATTGCGTTGAAGAATTGTTGCTACTAATATAGGATTTTGATAATAAAGAAAGATTACTTGTTTTAACTGCTTTTGATCTAGGTCTAGATCTTGGTAAATCACTAGTTGCACGCTTGGTAATTGAAGCATATTTTGGACTAGTTTTTATTCTATTAAGAACTACTTGTTGATATGCAGAATGTCTTTTCTTCCTTATAGGGTTTAAAAATATCATCGTATTTCTCCAAGAATTTTCACCTCTATAATCATATAAACTATTTTCAGGTTCTCCATCCCAACCCCAATAATTCCATATTGGACCATTCCATGAATTGCTGACAGATCTCCAGTTTTTTTGATTCCAAGGAGTGTTCCAGCCTTTGTTAATCCAACCCCAAGATTGAAGTTGCTTTGAAGTCCAAGACCAATTGGTTCTTCCAAGATTATTTATTGCAAAATCTGAATAGATGTTTAAACCAATATTATCAATGGTAACATTGTTAAATCTATTCCCACGGCCTGTGTATTGATACTGTCCAAAAAGGGTGGTTCTGCTAAAGTATTTTGCAGTGTAGGTATTTAAGTCTGTAAAATATAATTCATCATAATTAAATGAGGTCTCATAGTCCTTTGCTTTATCATTAAAGTAGTTTTTATAATCATTCCCTAGTTCATTATCAGTTATTACATAGTTTGAGTTGAAATCTCTTGTGGAACTGCATGATGCTAAAATAAGGCTTAGGCCAAGTACAATAAAAAATTGAGGTTTTGTTTTTAAGTAGTTTTTTAATTCCATATCCTTTGCTTTTTATTATTAAACATTATAAAAATTAATTAGTTTTGTTAAACTAATTTCTGATTTAAAAATCACAATTTTTGTGCCAAAAAAATAAAAATGAGTAAAAATCTTACAAGTAGAGCAGAAGACTATTCAAAATGGTATAATGAATTGGTTGTAAAGGCCGATTTAGCAGAGAACTCTGCCGTACGAGGTTGTATGGTTATCAAGCCTTATGGCTATGCTATATGGGAAAAAATGCAAGCTGAGCTTGATCGAATGTTTAAAGAAACGGGGCATCAAAATGCGTATTTTCCTCTTTTTGTTCCTAAAAGTTTATTTGAAGCTGAAGAGAAAAATGCTGAAGGTTTTGCTAAAGAATGTGCAGTGGTTACACATTATAGATTACAAAATGACCCTGATAATGAGGGAAAATTGCGCGTAGATCCGGAAGCTAAATTAGAAGAAGAGTTAGTTGTTAGACCTACAAGTGAAGCAATTATATGGAATACTTATAAAGGTTGGATTCAAAGTTATAGGGATTTGCCTATTCTAATAAACCAATGGGCAAATGTTGTCAGATGGGAAATGAGAACACGTTTGTTTTTGCGTACTGCTGAATTTTTATGGCAAGAAGGTCATACAGCGCATGCAACTAAAAAGGAAGCTCTTGTAGAAGCAGAATTGATGAATAACGTTTATGCGGATTTTGCAGAAAATTTTATGGCTATTCCAGTTATTAAAGGCGTGAAAACGGAAAGTGAGCGTTTTGCAGGTGCTTTAGAAACGTATTGTATTGAAGCTTTAATGCAAGATGGTAAGGCGCTTCAAGCAGGTACATCACATTTTTTAGGTCAAAATTTTGCAAAGGCTTTTGATGTTAAATTCACTAATAATGAAGGAAAACTTGATTATGTTTGGGCTACATCTTGGGGAGTTTCAACACGTTTAATGGGAGCTTTAATAATGACGCATAGTGATGATAAAGGTTTGGTTTTGCCACCAAATTTAGCGCCTTCACAAGTGGTTATTGTTCCAATTTATAAGACTAACGAGCAATTAGAAATTATTACAGAAAAAGCTAATAGTATCATTGCAGACTTGAAAGTAAAAGGTGTTTCTTGCAAGTTTGATAGTAGAACAACTCACAGACCAGGTGCAAAGTTTGCTCAACATGAGCTTCAAGGTGTCCCTTTGAGGATTGCTATTGGGCCTAAAGATTTAGAAAACGGAACTATTGAATTGGCAAGACGTGATACTTTGACAAAGGAAATTGTTAATATGCCTGATTTAATTTCCAAAATTGACAGTTTATTAAAAACGATTCAAGAGGAATTATTCACTAAAGCGCTAAATTTTAGAGATGCACATATTACTGAAGTTGATGATTTTGAAACCTTTAAAAAGGTTTTAGTAACAAAAACTGGCTTCATATCTGCGCATTGGGATGGAACGACTGAAACTGAACTCAAGATTAAAGAATTAACAAAAGCTACAATAAGATGTATTCCTTCTGATGCGAAAAATGAAGAGGGAAAGTGCGTTTTTACTGGAGATTCTTCAAGTCGTAGAGTCTTGTTTGCTAAAGCATATTAATTTTTTTTCAAAAAAGTTTAGCTAGGTGTTGCAACATTTAAAAATAGTTGTATTTTTGCATCCGCAATGAATAATTGCACGTTCATTTGAAATGTAAGTTTATCGTCTAATAAATTATAAATTTACTATTGAATTTAAATCAAATGGCCCGTTCGTCTATCGGCTAGGACGCATGGTTTTCATCCATGTAAGAGGGGTTCGATTCCCCTACGGGCTACAATTTTTAATAAGAAAATAATACAATGGCAAATCATAAGTCAGCTTTAAAGAGAATAAGAAGTAACGAAGCAAAACGTTTAACTAATAGATATCAGCATAAAACGACTCGTAATGCTATCAAAAAATTACGTGAAATGGAAAAAGCTAAAGATGCTAATGCATTTTTACCTTCTGTTATTTCTATGGTTGATAAATTAGCTAAGAAAAATGTTATTCATAATAACAAAGCTGCTAATTTAAAGTCTAGCTTAGTGAAGCATGTTGCTACATTAAAGTAGGTTTTTCCTTAAGATTTTGAAAAAGCTTCTCCAATGAGAAGCTTTTTTTGTTTTTAAAACTTAACTTTAAAACGTATTGCAAAGTAAAAAGCCTTGATAATTAAATCAAGGCTTTTACAATATATTAATATGTTTTAAAATTTATCCGTTCATAGATACTAAAAATTCTTCATTGTTTCTAGTCTGTTTGAAACGATCATTAATGAATTCCATAGCTTCTACAGGATTCATATCTGCTAAGTATTTACGCATCACCCACATTCTTTGTATTGTAGTAGGATCTAATAAGATATCGTCACGCCTTGTACTAGAAGATGTTAAATCAATAGCTGGGAAGATTCTACGGTTAGATATTTTACGATCTAATTGTAATTCCATATTACCAGTTCCTTTAAATTCTTCAAAAATAACTTCATCCATTTTAGAACCTGTTTCTGTAAGGGCTGTTGCTATTATAGTTAATGAGCCTCCATTTTCAATATTACGTGCAGCACCAAAGAAACGTTTAGGTTTATGTAATGCATTTGCATCTACACCACCACTTAAGATTTTCCCAGAAGCTGGTTGAACAGTGTTGTATGCTCTTGCTAAACGTGTAATAGAATCTAATAAGATGACAACATCATGACCACATTCTACTAAACGTTTTGCTTTTTCTAATACAATATTTGCAATTTTAACGTGTTCATGTGCTTCTTTGTCGAAAGTTGATGCAATAACTTCACCACGAACATTACGTTGCATATCTGTTACCTCTTCAGGACGTTCATCAATTAATAAGATCATTTGATAAACTTCAGGATGATTAGCAGCAATTGCATTTGCAACATCTTTTAGAAGCATTGTTTTACCAGTTTTGGGTTGTGATACAATCATACCACGTTGTCCTTTTCCAATTGGTGAGAATAAATCCATTATTCTGGTTGAAATCGTGCTTTGCTTTTCAGCAATATTAAACTTTTCCTGAGGAAATAATGGAGTCAAGTGTTCAAAAGCTACTCGATCTCTAACAACTTCAGGTTTTTGTCCGTTTATTTTACTCACCTTTATTAATGGGAAATATTTTTCACCTTCTTTCGGAGGTCTAACATGGCCTAAAACTGTATCACCAGTTTTTAAACCAAACAAGCGAATTTGTGATTGTGATACATAAATGTCATCTGGTGATGATAAATAATTGTAATCTGATGAACGTAAAAATCCATACCCATCTTGCATGATGTCTAGGACACCTTCACTTTCTATAATAGCATCAAATTCAAAATCTGGTTCTCTGTATCGATTACGGTTGTCTTTGTTTCCGTTATTTTTATGAACATTACCATCCTTTTGACGTGGATTTGGTCTATTGCCGTCTTTTTGGCGAGGATTTGGTTTGCTGTCATCCTTTTGACGCGGATTCGGCTTATTGCCATCCTTTTGACGCGGATTCGGCTTATTATCATTACTGCTTTTAGAGCGATTATCGTTACTCTGATTGTTCTTTTGAGTATTTTTATTCTCTTTTTCAGTATTGGAATCAGTATTAGATGGTTTAGCATCTTTTTTAACATCTAATTCCATTTTTTGTTGAGACGTATTTTGTTCAGGTTTTTTCTGAACACGTTGTCTAGGTTTTCTTTCCTGAGCAGGTTTATTTTGTTGTGTAGGTTTTTTTGGTTCCGCTTTTGGAGTATCTTTTATGACTTCTTTTTTAACCACATCAGGATTAGCCGCTTGAAAATCAAGAATTTGATAAACAAGGTCTAATTTTTTTAAACTGCGGTATTTTGGAACATTTAATTTTTGAGCTATTTCCTGAAGTTCAGGAAGCTTTTTTGCTTTTAATTCGGAAATTTCGAACATGTATGTTTAATAATTAAGTTTTATAAACTGAAATTGATTTAATCCTTACTTTTCTAAAAAAAAATGTGTTTATTGGGAAAAATTTGAAAAAAATCTGAAGATTTAATAAACTGTTACACTGTTGGTAACAAATTATATATGCAATAATACAATTTTATTTTTAATAATTTAATACATCTTTTAAAAAGAAACTATTAATTTTGTGCCTCATTAATAAAAAAGAATGATTCAACGCATACAAACTGTATACCTATTATTATCTGCCGCTGTATCAGCTGGTTTAATATTTATATTGCATCTATGGACTAATAGCCAAGATGTTTCTGTATATGTAAAAGATGAATATTTGTATTTAGGTTTGTTTTTAGGATCTGCTTTATTATCTTTAATTTCGATTTTTAGTTTTAAAAATAGAAAGTTTCAATTTGTTTTGGGACGACTCAATATAATATTAAACTTTATTTTATTAGGATTTTTTGTGTATCAATTATTAATGCCACCTGGAGAGAGTAACATCTCAGAGAAAGGTGTTGGGATATTCATACCTATTTTATCTATCGTGTTGTTGGTTTTGGCCAATAAAGCCATAAAAAAGGATGAAGACCTCGTGAAATCTGTAGATAGATTGCGATAAACCCTATTATCTTAATTATTTTAGTGCGTAAACCCAAGGTGAAGATCTTGGGTTTTTTTAGTTTAATAACGTTTAGGAAATTCAATAACTTCTAAGTTATCAATAGAGTTCCTGTCTATTGTAAATCTTAGCATAGTTCTTACTTTATGAAAACCATGTTTGCCTACTGCTCCAGGATTCATATGAATTAAATTATAACGTTTGTCAGGCATCACTTTTAATATGTGTGAATGTCCACTGATAAAAATTCGTGGAGGATTTTCTTTAATAAGATCTCTAGTTCTCAAATTGTATTTTGGAGGATAACCACCAATATGAGTCATCCAAACATCTACACCCTCACACATAAACCGATTGTTTTCAGGGAATTCAAGTCTAGCTTTTGCGTCATCAATATTTCCGTAGACAGCACGTAAGGGTTTTAGTTTTTTAATAGTATCACACACTTTTAAATCACCAATATCTCCAGCATGCCAAACTTCATCAGCTTGTTTGACGTATTTTAATATATCATCGTCGATGTAACTATGTGTGTCAGAAAGTAAAAGGATTTTGGTCATAAATGTCTTCCGCTAAAATGCAGAAATCTTTTAATTATGTTAATCTAAGATGAATACAGTTAAAACTATTTATCTTTGTGCTTTTACAAAAATACAGGTTTACTTGAGATATTTTATCGAATTATCATATAATGGAAAAGCATATCATGGATGGCAAATTCAACCTAATGCTATAACTGTTCAAGAAGTCTTAGAAAATGCGCTTTCTAAAGTGTTACGATCTAATATTTCTGTAATGGGAGCTGGTAGAACTGATGCTGGTGTGCATGCCTCGCAAATGTTTGCCCATTTTGATTTGAATAAATTAATTGAAGATAATTTGGTTTTTAAATTGAATTCTATTTTGCCAAATGATATCGCAATTCACAATATCATTCAAGCTCACGATGAAGCACATACACGTTTTGATGCGTTAAGTAGAACTTATATCTATAAGATTTCGCAAAAAAAAAATGTGTTTAATTTTGATTTTGTGTATGCACTTCAAAATCAATTAAATTTAGCTTCGATGAATGAAGCTTGTGATATTCTATTGAAGTATGAAGATTTTCAATGTTTTTCTAAAGTGCATACAGATGTAAAAACGTATAATTGTAATATAATGTCTGCGCATTGGCAATGTGAAAATGATCAGGTTCTTTTTACAATAAAGGCTGACCGATTTTTAAGAAATATGGTTCGAGCAATTGTTGGCACCATGATAAATATTGGTTTAGGAAAGATGAATGCAGCTGAATTGCATAATATTATTAAATCAAAAGATAGAGGAGAAGCTGGTTTTTCAGTTCCAGCACATGGCTTATATTTGACAAAAATTGAATACCCAAATACGATATATAGTTAGATGGCAGACGATAATAAAAAAGTTTTTGATGTATCGCTATTCAAGCGATTATTACAATATATAAAGCCATACAAGTTGGTGTTTTTTATATCTTTAGTTTGTGTCGTTGGTCTTGCTGTTTTTGGAGTTTTAAGACCTTTAGTGCTACAAAAAGCTATTGATGATCATGTCATATTAAAGGAATACGAAGGTTTTCTCTTTTATATTATTGCTATGCTAGTTTTGCTTGTTCTAGAGGTAACTAGTCAATTATTATTTATTTATTATGCAAGTTGGTTAGGGCAGTCAGTAGTGAAAGATATTAGAATAAAACTTTATGAACATGTTCTTGGATTTAGAATGAAGTATTATGATAAATCTTCAGTTGGTGTGCTTATTACCAGAACAGTCACAGATATGGAACGTATCGCAGATATTTTTGGACAAGGTTTATTCATGATATTTAGTGACTTGCTTAAGATGTTGGTCGTAGCTGGAGGAATGTTCTATTTAAATTGGAAATTAAGTTTAATTGCTTTTGTAACCATGCCAATTGTCTTATTTGCAACGAAAATTTTTCAGAGATATATGAAACGTGCTTTTGAAGAAGTGCGTACAGAAGTATCTAATTTAAATTCATTTGTGCAAGAGCGTGTTACGGGAATGAAAATCCTTCAGTTATTTACGCGTGAAGAAACTGAATACAAAAAGTTTAAAGAAATAAACGAACGTCATAAGAAAGGTTGGTTAAAAACAGTGTGGTATAATTCAGTGTTTTTTCCAATTGCTGATTTATTATCTTCTATAACCTTAGGTGCTATCATTTGGGTTGGTGGATATATGGCTGTTTTTAATACAACAGCGTCAATTGGTGACCTAACAGCTTTCATCATGTTTGTGCCTATGTTATTCAGACCGTTAAACCAAATTGCCAATAAATTTAATACGCTTCAAATGGGAATGGTCGCTGCAGATCGAGTGTTTAAAGTGTTGGATACCAAGTCTCAAATTGATGATTCGGGTAGTACTATAGCTTCCGAATTTAAAGGTAATCTTACATTTAAAGACGTTCACTTTTCTTATGTAGATGATGAAGAAGTTTTAAAAGGGATTTCATTAGAAGTTAATGCAGGAGAAACAGTTGCTATTGTTGGTGCTACAGGAGCAGGGAAATCGACCATTATCAATTTATTAAATCGCTTTTACGACATTCAGAAAGGTACAATATGTATTGATAATGTAGATATAAAAAGCTTAACATTAAAATCGCTTCGTACTCAGATTGCAGTCGTTTTGCAGGATGTTTTTCTTTTTGCTGATACCATATGTAATAACATTACACTTAAAAATCCTGATATTACTGAAGCCCAAGTTCAGCAGGCAGCAAAAGATATTGGTATTCATGATTTTATAATGAGTTTGCCTAACGGTTACCAATATAATGTGAAAGAAAGAGGTGTGATGCTATCTTCAGGTCAACGTCAATTAATTTCGTTTTTACGTGCTTATGTTACTAATCCAAGTATTTTAGTTTTAGATGAAGCCACATCTTCAGTAGATTCATATTCTGAACAATTGATACAAGATGCCACAGATAAAATTACCAAAGGCCGAACGTCAATAGTGATTGCACATCGTTTAGCTACTGTTCAAAAAGCAGATCAGATTATTGTAATGGATGATGGTCATATTGTTGAAAAAGGCACACATAATGAACTTCTTAAAAAAGAAGATGGATACTACAGAAATCTTTATGAAGTCCAATTTTTAAAGGCTGAAGCAGTTTAGCCTTTTGCTTGTTTAGCTGCTTCGATGGCAGCTCGTTGTGCTTCAATCATTTCTTGCATATCTCCAGTAATAAACATAATAATAACAATAATTATGGTAAAGATTACCATAATTATTCCTAAAACAACAAGAAACAGAAGTGTTCTTGCTACAATCTGACCCAAACTAAGTTGATATATTCGTTTTAAAATATAAGCAGCATAAAGTATCATTAAGGGTAAAAAGATCATGCTAACAACACCATTTGCTACACCAAAAATAGCAGTTATTACAATTATTATTGCCGAAATAATAGAGGTCTGAGATTGCCAATACAGAAAGACAACGATTAACTCGGTATAATTGAATTTTTTTAATCCTACAAAAGAAATTCTAGCAATGAGAGCGTAAATTGGAATGTACAGCATCATAAATAAGGACATATACTCTTGAATAAAGCTCATGTTTCTTTGTTGAAATTCTTCTTGACCTTCAACTGCAAAATTTGAATAATCTAATGATTCCGGAAAAAACTTATTTAAGATTAAAAGATATAATCCTGTTATCGTTATAGCTAATCCAAAGTAACTTATAGGATTTACGTAACGCTTTCTGACACCTTGAATGTATCCGTCAATTACAACTTCCGGTTTTCTAAACATATCAATGAATGTTCGTAAAAGCTTGTTGTCGTAATTGAAAAATGTTTCACTTATATGCTCAAATAAGTTCTTGAAAGTCAAACGATTTCTAATAACTTTTCCACCACAGTTATTGCAAAAATCACTATTCTTAGGAAGTTCAGTATGACAGTTTTTACAATTCATTATACAGTGTGTACTAATTGATCTTTATTAAGTATGGCATAGACAGCTACAATTGCAATTACAATTAATAAGATCGTAATAAATATAATAAAATAAGCTACCATAATTAAAATAAAATGTAAGACAGAATCCCAAAATGAAGAATTAAACACACGTTTAAAAACAAAAAAGAAATAGCCAAAAGTTAACACCGAAATAACGCCAGATATTAACAAATAGTCTAACCCAAAACATAAAAATAAAATACTCAAAACGGCTGAAACGATAATAATTTGTGCAGAATAATATAAGTTAATAACCAAATGTTCTGTGAAATTATAGTGACGTATTCCAATTACATAATAGGCTATCCAAGTTGATATAGTTGATATCGGAACACTTAAAATGTATATGATACTTTGATAATTATTAGAATCCTCGAATGAGAAAGAACTAAAAGGGTTATTTTCTTGATTAGACTGGTTTTCTAACGCTTTTTTTAAAAATTCATTATCTAGTTCCATCGCATCTAAAAAGAAGTTGTTCATTAAAAATACTTGTACACCAACTAATGTTAATGCAACAGCAAAATATTGAATGACATTAATATACTTTTTTCGAGTGCCACTAATAAAACCGTCAATTACAAGTTCTGGTTTTGTAAATAGATGTAAAAAGGTTTTTAGAAATTTATTATCAATATTTAAAAACTGTTCTGTGATATCAACCGAAAGATTTTTAAATGTCAGCCGCTTTTTTACAATTTTTGCGCCACATAACGGACAATAATTTATAAGTTTACTTAGTGAGGTATTACAGTTTTTACAGTTCATATTATACCAAATCTGCTTTTAAAAGGTTAAGTAATTCATCTATGTTTTCAAACATGACGAATTCCCCATTTTTAATATAAGAAACTTGCCCAGTTTCTTCACTAACGACCAAGGCAATTGCGTCTGTTTTTTCAGTAATACCAACAGCAGCTCGATGTCTCAAACCAAATCGTTGCGGAATGTTTTTTTCATTATTTACAGGTAGAATAACACGTGTCGCTTTAACAATATTATTATCAATGATGATAGCTCCATCATGTAACGGACTATTTTTAAAGAAAATACTTTCTATTATTGGTTGTGTGACTTTAATATTCATTTCGTCTCCAGTAGTTACCAAGAAATCTAAGTTGTTATTGCGTTCTAAAACAATAAGTGCTCCAGTTTTTGTGCTTCCCATTTTATGACATGCAGCAACAATATCATCTACATTTGTTTCTGTTTCAATATCGCTTTTTAGGAATTTCATTTTACTGAAAAGTTTGCCTCTGCCACTTAAGTTTGTAGATCCAACCATCAATAAGAACTTCCTTATTTCTGGCTGAAAGACAACAATCAAAGCAATAATACCAACCTTCATAAAGCCATCAAAAATATTGTGTAGCATTTGCATTTCCATCAAATCGGTGACTTTCCAAACCAGATAAATGATAATAATTCCAATAAAAATATTGATGGCAACGGTTCCTTTTACAAGCTTATAGATATAGTAGAGTAAGATAGCGACGAGAAAAACGTCGATAAAATCTATAATTCCAAAATCCCAAAATTTGAATGTATCCAATGCAAAGGTGTTTCTGTAAATTTAACAAAATATGCTTAATATATGAATTCGTTGTTGTCTATTTCAACGCCTTCAATCTCAAATTTTTCAATTAGTGATTTAAAACTGATGTAATTTTGAAAAGTTAGTTTTTTGTTGAAACTGCAATGTACGATTGTTGGAGTTTTTTTAAATGATTTCAGAAAATTTGAAAACTCAATAGTTGTATACTCTTTAAATGAAAAATTGGTGTTTTTAACAATCGATTTTAAATCCATACTCTCATTGTCTATTGGTAACTCCATAATGTTTACAGAAATTTGATTTTCATCAATAAAATCAATATAAATGCGATGTCTTCCAACAAAAGTTAAATCAGAAGATTTTTTGTAAAAATCTGTGGCTTTTTCGTCCCAATAATGAATATCAGTAAATTCAATAAAGCCTAAATTTTTAATACTCGTATCATTACAGGTATAGTAGTTTTTTGCATTCTCATTTTTATGCATTTGTGCATTACGCTTTTTTTCTTGCAGAAATTTAATTTTTGGAATGGCTTGTTTTAAAGTTAGACGCTTATCCACATTAAATAACCAATTAGTCGTGCCAATTAAGTTTTTGCGATTGAGTTCTAGGCTATCTGGTTGTGTGTCATCATAAAAAAGATATGCAGGAGAAACATCAAGGATTTCTGTGATTTTTGCATTTTCTATTTCAGGTAATAATACCGATTTCTCTTGTCCGCAAGATACAAGTAAAAGCACAAATATGATGGTGTAAAACTGTTTCATTAGTTATGTAATTGTTGCGTTAATTTTATGCACTCTATTGCTTCTTTAACATCATGTACACGCAAAATATTCGTACCTTTCTGTAGTGCAATTGTATTGAGAACAGTCGTTCCGTTTAGCGCTTCTTCTGCTGAAGTGTCAAGTGTTTTATAAATCATAGATTTTCGAGACATACCTGCTAAAATAGGCAAATCGGTTATTTTTAAAAGTTCTAATTTATTCAGAAGTTCAAAATTCTGTTCTAAAGTTTTAGCAAATCCAAAACCTGGATCGATAATCAAATCTATAATTCCTATGGCTCTAGCTTTTACAATGCGCTTCGAAAAATAAAAGAGAATGTCTTTTACTAAATCTTCATAATTGGTTTGCTGTTGCATGGTTTTTGGAGTCCCTTTCATGTGCATCATGATATAAGGAACATTCAGTTTTGCTACAGTTTTCAACATATTCTTATCTAAATGTCCAGCCGAAATATCATTAATCAAACACGCTCCAGCATCGACACATTGTTTAGCTATTTTACTTCTAAAGGTGTCAATAGACAGCAGAACGTCAGGAAAATTTCTAATAATGAGATCAACTATTGGTAAAATACGTTGCAGTTCTTCAGCTTCGCTTACATCTTCTGCATTAGGTTTTGAGCTGTATGCTCCAATATCTATAAAGGTTGCTCCTTCTTCCAACATCTGATCCACCTGTCGCATTATTGCAGACGAATTTCTAAAGCGACCACCATCATAAAACGAATCTGGTGTCACGTTTAAAATGCCCATAACTTTTGGCTGACTGAGGTCTATTATCTGCCCTTTACAATTGATGGTTTTGCTCAAAATTATATAGTATGGTTAAAGTTTTTAAATCTGATTAATTTATGCGAAATTTACGGAAAATTAAATGTTTTAAATGCAAGATACTTCAAAACAATATGATGATGTCATCACGCAATGCAGAAGTCTTTTTATTAATAAAATGAAAGATTATGGAAGTGCATGGCGCATTTTAAGATTACCATCGTTAACTGATCAAATTTATATCAAAGCGCAACGCATTAGAGGATTGCAACAAAATAATGAGCGTAAAGTTGATGAAGGTGAAGTAAGCGAGTTTATTGGCATTATCAATTATTGCACAATGGCTTTAATTCAATTGGATAAAGGTGTCGTTGAACAACCTGATTTATCTGTAGATGAAGCAACAGTACTTTACGATGATAAAATTGCTACGACAAAGCAATTAATGATGGATAAAAATCATGATTATGGTGAAGCTTGGAGAGATATGAGAGTGAGTAGTTTGACAGATTTAATCATCCAAAAATTGTTACGCGTTAAACAAATTGAAGACAATGCAGGCAAAACAATTGTAAGTGAAGGAATTGATGCTAATTACCAAGATATGATTAATTACTCGGTGTTTGCAATGATTCATTTAAGTGAATAACAATCAAAACGAAGTTTATGAAGTTTATCGTAAATATTAGCAGAATTTTAGTCGGAGCACTTTTTATTTTTTCAGGATTTATAAAACTGAATGACCCTTTAGGATTTTCATATAAGCTTCAGGAATATTTTAGTTACGACGTATTAGACCTTCCAGTATTGATGCCTTATGCATTAGGAATTTCGATATTTGTGGTGGTTTTTGAAGTTGTTTTAGGTGTGTTTTTATTGATAGGCTATAAACCCAAATTTACGGTTTGGAGCTTATTAGGAATGATTGTATTCTTCACATTTTTAACCTTTTATGCTGCCTATTTTGAAAAAGTAAAAGATTGTGGGTGTTTTGGCGATTTCTTAAAGCTAACGCCATGGGAATCATTTTCTAAAGATTTGATATTATTATTTTTAATTCTGATTCTATTTGTTGGTCAGAAACATATAAAACCAATTCTGAGTAAATTGGGATTGACAATTACTGCGATGTTGAGTTTTATCGTTTGCCTTTGGTTTGGATATCATGTTTTGATGCATTTGCCAACGTTTGATTTTAGAGCTTATAAGATTGGAGACAATTTTCAAGAGAATATGAAATTACCAGCTGATGCAAAAGATGCTATTATAGATTACCATTGGACCTACACATTGGATGGTAAAGAACAAGTAATTACAGATCGTGGTCGTGGACCAAAAACTTATGATAAGATTATTGGAGTTGAAACGGAAACCATACAAGAAGGTGATGTGCCTAAAATTCAAGATTTTTCTATAGAATCTGAAGATGAGGATGTAACACAACAGTTTTTAGAAACCGAAAAGTTAGTCATGATTGTATCCTATAATTTAGATAAGGCAGAATCTGATGGCATGATAAAACTTAAAGCTATGGCAGATGAAGCTATAAAAAATGGATACACAGTAATTGGTTTAACAGCTTCTGGAGCAGATAAGAAACTAGAAATTCAAAAGACTTATAACTTAGATGTTGAGTTCTATCTCTGCGATGAAAAAGTGCTCAAAACCATTGTTCGTGCAAATCCAGGAGTTGTGGTTCTTGAAAAAGGAACCGTTACTCAAAAAGTACATTGGAACGATATTGATGAATTAGAGTTTTAACAACTAACATATACCATCTGATAAGCTACATTCTAAATAAAGCCTTTTACGCTATACTCACATTATTTGGAGTAGTCACTGTTATTTTCTTTTTATTTAATGTATTGCCTGGTGATCCTGCACAAATGATGCTAGGACAAAATGAAGACAGCGAACAGATTGCTGCTGTTAGAGCAAAATATGGTTTTGACAAATCCATTTCAACCCAGTATTTATATTACCTTAATGATGTATCGCCTCTGTCATTTCATTCTACAAATTCTGAAGACTATACCCATCTAAAAGATGGGAAATATAGTGCAAGCTCATTGTTTACGATTGGTTCAACTACGACCGTTTTTAAATTTCCATATTTAAGAGAATCCTTTACCAAACAAGGAAAGAAAGTGTCTCAGGTTATTGGTGAGACGCTTCCTAATACAGCCGTTTTAGCAGTGTCTGCAATTGTTATAGCGATTGTCTTAGGCATTTTTCTTGGAATAATTTCTGCATTGTTTAAAGACAGATGGTTAGATAAAACCATTCAAATATTTAGTACGCTTGGTATGAGTATTCCTTCGTTTTTTAGCGCAATTTTATTTGCTTGGTTTTTTGGGTATATCTTACATGAATATACAAGTCTTGAAATGACAGGAAGTTTATACGAGCTTGATAATTTTGGTGAAAAAATGCAAATCAAATGGAAGAATTTAATTCTGCCAGCAATCGTATTAGGGATTCGTCCATTAGCTGTTGTGATTCAGTTAATGCGAAACTCTTTATTAGAAGTTTTTAATCAAGATTATATAAGAACTGCCAGAGCAAAAGGCTTGAGTGAATTCCAAATTATAACGCGACATGCTGTTAAAAATGCATTAAACCCTGTTGTGACTGCAATTTCAGGTTGGTTTGCTTCTATGTTAGCAGGAGCAGTATTTGTAGAGTATATTTTTGGTTGGAATGGTTTAGGGAAGGAAATTGTGAATTCACTTAATACTTTAGATTTGCCTGTAATAATGGGTTCTGTGTTAGTAATAGCACTTTTGTTTATCATTATCAATATCTTTGTAGATGTTATTTATGGTTGGCTTGATCCTAAAGTGAAATTAGAATAATAACAGATGAAATCATTAACTTACATTCTTGTTTGTTGTCTGGTGTTTGTAAGCTGTTCAAAAGAGGTTCAAACACAACTTTCAGAAGAGGTTTTAAATGAAGAATATTTGAGTTTAGAAGGCGATTCAATTTCATTTAGAGATATTCTATCAAGTCATAAAGGAAAACAAATCGTTATTGATGTTTGGGCAAGTTGGTGTAGAGATTGTATTATTGGCTTACCAGAATTAAGAGCCTTGCAAACTGAAAAGTCAGATGTTGTGTATTTGTTTTTATCTGCTGATAGAAATTTAAAGACATGGAAGCGTACCATTAAAAAACATAATATTGAAGGTGAACATTATTTTATGCTTAATGGAACAAAAGGTTCGTTAGGGAGATTTGTAGATATTGATTGGATCCCAAGATATATGATCGTTAATTCCAATGGACGAATAGAATTATTTGAAGCGATAGAAGCAGACGATCCTTTAATTATAAAAACATTAAAATAAGTATAACTTAAAATATTCCTGCTTTTGCAGGCAAAGACATGAGAAAACATATAGTAGCAGGAAATTGGAAAATGAATAATGATTTAGCTCAAACAGAGTCATTAATTTCAGAACTAAAACAACAAACTAAAACCTCTAATGCAGAGGTCATGATTGCGCCAACATTTACAAATTTGTGGCATGCTTTTGAAGCAACAAGACATGATGATATTGAAGTAGTTGCTCAAAACATGCACTTTTCTAAAAATGGAGCTTATACTGGTGAAATCAGTGCCGAAATGTTAAAAAGTATCGGCATTCAAACAGTGATTTTAGGTCATAGTGAGCGACGTGCTTATTTCAATGAAACAGACGAATCTCTGGCAAAAAAAGTTGATGCTGCATTAGCAAACGATATGCGAACTATTTTTTGTTTTGGAGAAGAATTAGCTGATAGAAAATCGGGAAACCATGAAGCAGTCGTTGAGAGTCAAATTAAGAATGCTTTATTCCATCTAGAAGCGTCAGCTTTTAAACATATCGTTTTGGCTTATGAGCCTGTTTGGGCAATTGGAACAGGAGAAACGGCAAGTCCAGAGCAAGCACAAGACATGCATGCATTTATTAGAAAGACTCTAGAAAGTAAATATGGGAATTCAGTTGCTGATGACATGACGATTCTTTATGGTGGAAGTGTAAAACCAGGAAATGCAAAAGAGATTTTCTCAAAACCAGATGTTGATGGAGGTTTGATTGGTGGAGCTGCTTTAAAAGCTGAAGATTTTTATGCCATTGTTAATGCTTTCTAGCTAAAAAATATACTAAACGAAATATCTAAGGGTATTCCCTGATTTTTTTTAAATCAAGGAATGCCCTTACTTTTTTTTTCTAGCTTGTAGTTAGCTTGCATATAGTTATACATCTAAAATGTTGATGTTATGAAAATGTTCAAGCTAGTTCTGTTTTTTACCCTTTTAGCAACCTGCTTTTTAAATGCTCAAGTTGGTATCAATACCACGTCTCCAAATGCATCTTTAGATATTCGCTCTTCAAATGCTGCAGCACCAAATAATACTGATGGCATTCTAATTCCTAAAATAGATGATTATCCTTCTGTTAATCCAACTTCTGTACAAGATGGAATGTTAGTATATGTTACGGGAAGCGGAAGTGTTGTAAAAGGATTCTATTATTGGAATAATATGACTACAACTTGGGTTTCCATTGCAGCTAATTCCATTGAAAAAATTAATGATTTAATAGATGGAAAATCGGATAATGATGGCACAGATAATGGATCTTCCATTTTTTTAGGAATTAATTCTGGAGTTAATGATGATGAAACTAACAACTATAATGCGGGTTTTGGTATCTCTGCGTTAACAGACAATACATCTGGAAGTAATAATTCAGCATTTGGAAATCGAGCTCTTAGAATGAATACAACTGGGAGTAGGAATGTTGGTCTTGGCTCAAGATCAGGTTGGAATTCTAATGGAAGTAATAATGTGTTTATAGGATATGAGTCTGGTTTTTCAGAATTAAATAGCAACAGGTTATATATTGAAAATTCATCTTCAACTTCGCCCTTAGTTTACGGAGAGTTTGATAACGATTTATTGAGAGTAAACGGAGATTTAGAAATTGTGAAAACAACCAATTCCAGTTTAAAAGTAAAAACAAATGATGGTAATTCTTCTTCTTTATCCTTAGTGGAAGGTGCCGATTATGGATTTGAATTTTTATACACTGGTTCAGATGATAAGCTTAGTTTATGGTCAAGGACTTTTACAGGTAATGAAGGAGAACGCATGACTTGGCTTAAGAATGGAAAAGTAGGGATTAATGATACTGCACCAGATGCCTTATTGGATATTGAAGCAACCAATAGCGCAACACCAACAAATACAGATGGTATTTTAATCCCTAGAGTTGATGCTTTTCCTGCGACTAATCCAACAGCAATTCAAAATGGAATGCTTGTATTTTTAAATACAGATAATACGTTTTATTTTTGGAGAAACAGCACTAATTCTTGGAAAAAATTGAGCACCATTGAGCGTATAGATGATTTATTAGATGGTAAATCAGATAGCGATGGTTCAAATAATGGCTCATCAATTTTTATAGGTGTCAATGCAGGCTTAACAGATAATAGTGCAGATAATAGAAATGTGGCTATAGGATATCAGGCTTCGGAAGATAACTTAAGTGGAACTAATAATACAGCTATTGGGTATCAGAGTTTGCAAAACAATAGGGTTGATTATAATGTTGCAATTGGTAATAAGGCACTTTTTTCAACAATTGTAGGTAATCAAAATACAGCAGTTGGATATGCAACGTTGGAACTAAATACAGGAAGATATAATACTGCAGTTGGCTATATTGCACTTCAAAGCAATACAAATGGTGATGGCAATACGACTTTAGGAAATCAAGCCTTATCATCAAACACCAATGGAGACAATAATGTGGCCATAGGTTATCGTTCTATGTTAGATAATAGTACTGGAGGTAATAATGTCGCAATGGGTTATCATGCTTTACAAAATAATATTTCAGGAGATTCTAATGTGGCTATTGGTGGAGCTGCATCTTATATAATAACTACGGGAAGTAGTAATACAGCTATTGGTCAAGGAGCAACAGCATTAGCTGCTAATTTTTATAATACTTCAGCAATTGGTGCTGGAGCTACTCCCAATTCTCCAAACCAAGTTAGATTAGGTAATGCAAGTGTTGCTGTAATTGGTGGTTATGCAAATTGGTCTAACTTTTCAGATAGCCGATTAAAAACCAATATCAAAGAAGATATTGTAGGTTTAGATTTTATAAAAAAATTGCGTCCAGTGAGTTACAATTTAGATATGGAAGCTATTGCTCGTTTTGAGAAAACACCTGACAGTTTGCGTCTAAGAGATGCAGAACAATTAAAAGCAAAAGAAATACAAACGGGATTTATCGCTCAAGAAGTTGAAGCTGCGGCACAAGCAGTAGGCTTCGATTTTCATGGAATCGTTAAACCTTACGATAGTGATGGCACTTATGCTTTGCGTTATTCAGAGTTTGTTGTGCCATTGGTGAAAGCAATGCAAGAGCAACAAGTTATTATTGAAGCTCAAAAAGAAGAATTAAAGGCTATTAGACTGGAAATAGAAGAAATTAAGGCGCTTTTTAAAAAGGACTAAGATTATTGTTAAATTAGAGGGTAAAACCAATCATTATTTTGAAAAAGACATTTTCTATACTACTTTTTTTAGTTTTCTTTTTAAGCACTTTTGCGCAAACGAGTACAATTGATAGTTTAAAAGTTGAATTAGCTAAAACGAAAATTGATACTGTAAAAGTTAATTTAAATCTTTTATTGAGTTCAAATTATTCTGAATTTGATTTAAAAATGGCTACAAAGTATGGTAATGATGCATTACAATATTCTCTAAAATCACAAAATTATAAGTTGGCAGATATTTATACTAATCTAGGTGTTTGTGAATTAAATAACGGAAAGGATATAGAAGCAAGAGCTTATTTTGAAAAAGCGCTAGGTGAATTGGCTATTAAAGAAAATAAAACATTAAGAGGTCTTATTTATGGTAATTATTCAACCTCTTATGAGAGGTCAAATGATTTTGAAAAACAATTAGAATATAGCTTAAAAGCAATCGATTTAAATAAAGAAAATGATGTCGAGCTTTGTTTTTTATATTATAACCATTCTTTAATATATGAGTCTGCAGGGTTTCATGACGAAGGATTACATTATTTAAAGTTGGCCAAGGACATTAGTGAAAGATCTAATGAGTTTAGAATAGAGGCTTATTCAGTGCAGTTACTTGCTTATTATGCTATAAATGATAAAGAATATGAATTGGCGAAAAAATATCTAATAAGAGGTAAGGAGATATGTGAACAAATGAGTTCTGCAGAAATTTGTCATCACATGTATATGGCATCGGGAATGTTACTTACAGAAATAGATAATTTTGAAGGTGCTGAAGCCTCTTTGTTAAAAGCAAAAGAATTTGCACTCCAACGTAAAATAAAATACGATATTATTGCAAGTGAAATACTACTGGGAAATTTAGAATTTAAAAGAGATAATTATAAAAAGTCGACTCAAATTTTTAATTCTATAAACATTGATTCTTTTGATATTGAAACAATAGTGTATGCCAATATTTTTTATAAAAACCGATCACTTGCTGAAGGAAAAATAGGTAATTATAGAAAATCGAATCAGTTACTAAATCAATATGTCGCTTTTGGAGATTCCATTCGATTGTCCAAAAACAGAACATTACTAGCGCAAGCAGATAGAAAGTATAAGAGCGAAAAGAAAGATAAAGAACTTCTTGTGCAGAAATTAGCATTACAAAAACAAGAAAATGAAATTCAAAAAAAGAATAATCAAATGACATTATTATATGGTATTTCGTTGTTTTTATTGGTAGCTTCTCTTTTAACGTGGTTAATTTACCAACAAAAAAACAAACGAAAAAGTCAAGAAATTGTTGCACTAAAGAGAGAGCATCAAATAAGCACTTTAGAAAGCTTAATGCAAGGTGAAGAGAAAGAACGGTTGCGCATTGCAAAAGAGTTGCATGATGGTGTTAATGGTGATTTGTCTGCAATTAAACTCAAGCTATCCTCTTTATTAGAAATGAATAATAAGGTTATAAAAGAAGCTGTTTCAATGATTGATGACTCTTGTAGGCAAGTACGTGCGATTTCACATAATTTAGTGCCTCCAACATTAGATAATTTTAACTTAATTGAGGCTGCAGAAGATTATTGTTTTAATTTAAATGAAATGCATACCCAAGAAATTGTATTTCAGCATTTAGGAGATTCTTTTAGTGTTTCTAAGAGTTCAGAAATTAATATTTTTAGAATTATACAAGAATTGGTTTCTAATAGTATTAAACACGCAGAAGCAGATGAAATTAATGTTCAGATAAGTTGTCATGAGAATCAGTTATCTTTATCAATAGAAGATAACGGAATTGGATTCGACCCAAAGACTGTTAAATCAAAGGGAATTGGATTAAATAATATACAATCTAGAGTCAATTATTTACAAGCAATTATGGATGTACTATCTAATGAAGATGGAACATCATATACCATCGAAATGGATATAAATAAATTAAATGACAACAACTAAAATTGCCATTACAGACGATCATGTTATGGTGCTTAAAGGCATTGTTTCATTATTAGAAAGCACTCCTGAAATCAAAATTATTGGAGAATACAATAATGGTGAAGAAACACTCGAAGGTTTAGCTTTAAATCTTCCAGATGTGTTATTTTTAGATATTAATCTGCCAGATATTAATGGAATCGATTTGAGTAAACAATTGCTTAAAAAGTATCCTGATTTAAAGATTGTCGCCCTTACAAATTTTGAAGATATCACTTTTGTAAAACGAATGCTTAAAAATGGTGTTCTTGGTTATTTATTGAAAAACACTGATAAGTTGGAACTTATCGAAGCAACAAAAACTGTACTTTCTGGAGATGTTTATTTGCAAAAGGATATTCAGAAAAAACTATTCAATCAAACTTCTAAAAAGGCAACAAATAACGGATTACTCCCTAAACTCACAAGAAGAGAGCATGATGTGTTAGTAGCAATTTCAGAAGAGTTAACCACACAAGAAATATCAGAAAAACTATTCATTAGCCCTAAAACGGTAGAAACGCATCGTATGAATATTATGAGTAAACTCGGTGCAAAAAATAGCGTTGGTATTATTAAGATTGCCATCGAAAAACAACTGCTTTAATATTTAGACTCGTATCTTTGTAACCTAATCAGGTTCCATGTCAAACACAATATACTTAGGCTATTATTTTAAAGTAAAACCACTTCAGCCAGCTGTTGAAATTCTAATCGCAGAATTAGGTTATGCAGGTTTTGAAAGTTTTGTAGAAACGGAAGAAGGTGTTACTGCTTACATTCAAAAAGAAGAATGGAATGAGACTATTTTAGAAGATATTCAGATTTTAAACTCTGACGAATTTGAGATCACATTTACTTCAGAAGAGATCGAGCAAACCAATTGGAATTCAGAATGGGAAAAGAACTTTAATCCTATTGTAGTTGACAATACATGTTCGGTTCGTGCGCCTTTTCATGAGAAACCAAAAACTGATTTTGATATTGTTATCGAGCCAAAAATGAGTTTTGGTACAGGTCATCATGAAACCACACACATGATGATTCAGCATATACTTAAAAATGATTTTACTAGTAAATCAGTGCTAGATATGGGCTGCGGAACTGGAGTTCTTGCAATTCTTGCTGAAAAGAAAGGAGCAAAACCTATCGATGCTATCGATTATGATAATTGGTGTTACCTTAATAGCTTAGAGAATGTTGAACGAAATAACGCTAAGCATATTACCGTTTTAGAAGGCGATGCAAATCTATTGCCAGGAAGACAGTATGATATTGTAATTGCGAACATTAATAGAAACATTTTACTTAATGATTTGAAAACTTATACAGATACATTGAATGAAAATGGATCTCTATTCTTAAGTGGTTTTTATAATGAAGACATTCCAATTATTGAAGCTGAGTGTAATAAATACGGTTTAAAACACGTTGAGACTCTAGAAAGAAATAACTGGGTAGCTTTAAAGTTTGAAAAATAATCTTTAAATTTATACTAATAAAAACGAACCAACCTCATTAAATAAATTGCAATGCATCAAATAATGAGTACCAAAGAAAAAGCAAAAGAAGATGTTCAAGTCGATACACTAGAACAGCCTCTTAATGAGATTGTTGTGTATAATGATGATGTCAATACATTTGATCATGTCATAGATACCTTAATTTATGCATGTGATCATACACCAGAACAAGCTGAACAATGTTCAATTATAGTTCATTATAAAGGACAATGTACTGTCAAAACAGGTGCGTATAAAGAATTGGAACCTCGTTGTTCTATGTTGTTGGAAGCAGGTTTAAGTGCCGAAATAATTTAATTGTTTAGTCTTCCAATAGCACAACTAACAAAAGATTTCGCTTTTTTACTTACAGGGTTAGATTCGCCTTCAACAGGATAACCAAGTGTAGATAATACTGTTTTAGCTAATTCTAATTCGTTGGTTTCAGAGTAACTAAATGCTACTGAATTCGTGTCGTTATTAACGAAAACATTAGAAATTCCTTCCAATGCTTCCAAACGAGTTGTAATTGTGTTTGCACAACCACCACATTTTAAATTTTGAATATTTAAAGTCCTTTCCATAATTTATAAAGTTGATGGACACACAAAATCTGTCATTGGTAAATCCGTTTTCTTGATAGCTCCAAAACCACCTTCAATATCAACTAAGTTATGGAATCCTCTAGCTTTTAATATGGAAGCAGCAATCACACTTCGGTAGCCACCAGCACAATGGATATGATAGGTTTTGTCTTTTGAAACTTCATTCATATTAGTATTGATTAAGTCTAATGAGAAATGTTGAGCATTTTCTATATGTGAACTACTATATTCGCCATCTTTCCGAACATCAAGAATGTTAAGGTCTTCTTTTTTTGCTCGATCAGCAAATGTTTCAGCAGAAATAGATTCTAAAGTGTCTGTATCTTTTCCAGAAGTAATCCAAGCATCTAAACCACCTTCTAAATACCCAAGTGTGTTGTCATAACCAACTCGAGAAAGTCGAGTTACAGCTTCTTTGCTTTTTCCTTCAGGAACAACTAAAATAATAGGTTGTTTTAAGTCTGTAATTAATGCACCAACCCAAGGAGCGAATTGTCCATTTAGTCCTATGAAAATTGAGTTCGGTATATGCGCTTTAATGTAATCACTTTGTGGTCTCACATCGAGAACTAGAGCTTCTTCATGATTTGCCATAGCTTCAAAGTCTTCAGGGCTTAAAGGAGAATCGCCAGATTTTAAAACGGTTTCAAAACTATCATAACCTGTTTTATTCATCATGGCATTTTTTGCAAAATACTGTGGAGGAGGAGCAATGCCATCTAATACTTCTTCAATAAATTCCGTTTTGGTCATATCTGCTCTTAAAGCGTAGTTGGTTTTCTTTTGGTCACCAATTGAACCAACAGTTTCTTTGCTTAAATTTTTTCCGCAGGCAGAACCTGCTCCATGAGCTGGATATACAATAATGTCATCAGCAAGTGGCATAATTTTGTTACGAAGAGAATCGAATAACATGCCAGCTAAGTCTTCTTTTGTTAAATCTGATTTTATAGCTAAATCTGGACGACCTACATCGCCTAAAAACAAAGTGTCACCAGAAAATATAGCGTGATTTTTTCCGTTTTGATCAATTAGTAAATAGGTTGTAGATTCTAAAGTGTGACCAGGAGTATGTAGTGCTTTAATAGTAATATTGCCTAATTTAAACTCTTCATTGTCTTTTGCAGAATGAATGTCATAAGTGGTTTCTGCTCCAGGACCATAAATAATTGTGGCTCCTGTTTTTTTAGCTAAATCTACATGACCAGAAACAAAATCAGCATGGAAATGTGTTTCGAATATATATTTAATGCTTGCATTATTAGCAAGAGCTTTATCAACATAAGCTTGTGTTTCTCTTAAAGGATCAATAATTGCAACTTCACCTTCAGATTCAATATAATAAGCACCTTGTGCTAAACAGCCTGTATATATTTGTTCAATTTTCATAATAATTTCAATTTAGTTTTGACATTTAAATTTATAATGTCGAGTTTTAAACATGTTGCAAAGATAATAAGTATTTCGTTTTTGTTATCTGACATAAATCAGGTTTTACTAATGTGGAAGTTTGTCTTTTATAACACCATATGCATAAGTGCCTAATAGAGCTGCAGCTATAACAATAAGTATTGAAAAGACTCCTGTGCCAACTAGAATATACATAGGTCCTGGACAAGCGCCTGCTAAAGCCCAACCTAATCCAAAAAGTGTTCCTCCAAGAATATAACGAAAAAGACCTTTATCTTTTTTTGGGACAGTCATTAGATGCCCTTCTAAATTGTTTAGTTTTAATTTTTTTGCTAAAAAGAGTAAAATAACTCCAGTTCCAATTGCTGTTCCAATAATTCCATACATATGAAACGATTCAAACTTGAACATTTCATAAATACGATACCATGATACGGCTTCAGATTTGACCAATACAATTCCGAAAATAATTCCAACAAGTAAAAATTTTATAAACTTCATATTAACCAAATATTATAGGGAATAGTAAGTGAATCATTATAAGTCCACCAATAAAGAAGCCAATAACAGCAATTAAGGAAGGGAGTTGTAAACTGCTTAATCCAGTTATGGCATGACCAGAAGTGCATCCTCCAGCATATCGTGTGCCGAAGCCTACTAAAAATCCACCAATGATTAAAATCAAAAAGCCTTTAAAACTCAAAGCAGCTTCCCAACTGTAAAGTTCAGCAGGCAACAATGTTTGTCCTGGATTTTCGAATCCTAATTGAGAAAGACCTTCAATTGTTTTTGGATTTAACTCTATATTTGTAGGTACAGATAGAAGGTGATGCGCAATGTATCCTCCAATCACAGCACCTAATACTACGATAAGATTCCATCGTTGTGCTTTCCAATTAAAATCAAAAAACTTAGTTTTTTTTCCTGCGCCACCAATTGCACATAATGTTCTCAGGTTGGAGGACATTCCGAATGTTTTTCCAAAGTAAATTAAGAAAAACATGATTAATGCTATGAGTGGACCAGAAATGTACCAAGGCCAAGGCTGTAATAAGTGTTCCATGCGGATTTAATTTATGCAAATATAGATAGAGCTTTTGATTTGCTTTGTGATTTTTGTTAAAATAGTTGTCTTAATAGCCTTAAGTATAAATTTTGAAATAAATAGTTTGGTATTAACTTAATAAATGTAGTATATTTGCATCCACAAAAAAGGCCTCGTGGCGCAACTGAATAGCGCACTTGATTACGGCTCAAGAGGTTACAAGTTTGAATCTTGTCGAGGTCACGAATAAATAGTTTAATAAGAAAAAACGCCAAGCTAGCTTGAGCGTTTTTTTGTTTAAACTATTTTCAAAGCGGAGCTTATTCAAGGAAGGACGAAGTCAATCTTGTAAAATATAAAGTTCTCAGTTTCCAAAGCTAGCTTGAGCGTTTTTTTGTTTAAACTATTTTCAAAGCGGAGCTTATTCAAGGAAAGACGAAGTCAATCTTGTAAAATATAAAGTTCTCAGTTTCCAAAGCTAGCTTGAGCGTTTTTTCTTATTAAACTATTTTCAAAGCGGAGCTTATTCAAGGAAAGACGAAGTCAATCTTGTGATTGTATGGTTGGTTTGCCTTTGTAATCAATTAAAAATAAAAGCTGTTAGCTGTGTGTTTAATCAACAATTATAACATTGCCTCTATTTCTAATTAACATTACCTGTATTATTTTTTCAACTAATTCCGTGTCGATTTTCATTCGGTCAGCTATCAATTCTATCACTTTTTGTTCATCTATGTCAAGAATTCCATCCGCTAATACAATTTCTATTGCCATTGAAAATAAAGTGTCTTTATCGCTTTCATTAACAAATTCAGAGCAAGCTTCAATCAAGCCAATTCCTCCGATTTTTAATTTAGCTTCTGCTACTGTATCATAAAGTGGTGCGATATCTATTCCTGAAAATTTTTGTTTATGTACAATCATTCTAGAAAGTGAATCAATTTCAACATCACTTACAACTCCGTCTGAAGACATGCAGGCATATAGGATTCCGATCCAAGCTTCAAAATCCGAAAGAGGTTTATAATTGATGTCTTTAATTTCTGGTTTTTTTATAAATTGGTCAAATAGTCCCATTCTTTTGTTTTTATGGTTTTGTTAAAAATATTGTTTTCACTTATTTTTTTATTTAAATATGAAGCTAAGAGTTTTTGGTTCAATCCAATGCGCGTTTGGTTACGTAAACTCTCCAACCAATAATTGCGAATTGGATCTTACTTGCTTTACTAAGGTCTAAGTTACGTTTTGTATAACTAGGTAAGACTGTTTTGTTGATTTTTGCTAATATTTTAAATAGCTCTTTCTTCATTAAGAGTTTTTGTATGGAAACTTAAAAATACAGCTTTTGTAAACGGCCACCAAATTGGTGCTTAAATGAGAATGTAAAACTTAATCTAGACTAAGTTTTACATTTTTTGATTGATTGTTTTTTGATTGATTTTAATTCTTCTTTATTTCTATTAAATAGAAAAGATTAAGTCGATAATTAATTTTGCAAGTGTCATCATAATTTTTTGGTTTTAAAGATTAGTATTGATTGTTTTGGATTGATTCATTCGATTAAATAGAAAAGATTATATCGATAATAAGTTTTGCAATTGTCATCATGATTTTAAGGTTTTAAAGGTTAATTTTTTTGATTGAGTTTTCAATATATAACCTTGAGAAACCTTTAACCAAACGTTTTTGTTAAAATTCATAAAATTGAATATGATATTACAACTAAAAAGACGTAATATATTTCATTATTTATGTGACTGTCTTTGAAAAGGTTTTAAATTAAAACTTAAAAAATGTTTATTTGTTTTAAATTGTAATAATTCAAGGGGCTTTTTAGTGGTGTTTTTGTAAACCAAGGGAAGTTTTTTATTGAAAATGGCCTTTTTAAACAATTTCATCTTTTTTAAAATTAAAAATGTGAATAATACTTATTTTTCGAGATGGGTGGTTTTGGTGATTTTATTGTTAAAATTATTCATTTAATAATCCTAAAAATCGATTATACTTAAATTGATGATTACATTTGTGTAAAACAGACTATAAATGAAATCTTTTATACTTTTTATTTTTTTAGCTATAATGGTAAATCCATTATTCTCTCAAGTTGTTATCAATGAATTAGATTGTGACACTTCTTTTGAAGGTGACAATTTTGATAAACATGAATTTTTAGAGTTATTATCAGATACTCCAAACTTTCCATTAGATGGTTATGTAGTTGTGTTTTTTAATGGTTCTACATCTGGTGGCAATTCAAGTTACTTCACCGTAGATCTTGATGGTTATGTTACAGATATAAACGGCTTATTACTGATAGGTAGTAATTCAGTAAGTCCTGTCCCTCAATATTTGATTGGAGAGAATGTCATTCAAAATGGAGCAGATGCTGTTGCGATATATCAAGGAAGTTTTTTTGATTTTCCTGAAGAAACCGTTGCAACTATTGATAATCTCGTAGATGTTTTGCTTTATGATACTTCAGATTCTGATGATATAGATATGATCGATATTTTTAATGATGATCCAAGGTTTGCTAATATTCAACAAATCAATGAAGGTTCAGCAAACAATTCAAATTCTATTCAGCGATTTGTAGATACGGAAGGAATAGTAACTTACACATCAACAACTCCAACTCCAAGAGCGTTAAATGATGGAAGTGGTGTAATGCTTAATGGTATTAGTATGTCAATTGCACAAGAACAGTATGATGAGTTTGATACTTTTGATATTACGTTTACTTCGGAAGTTCCTGTTTTAGAAGAATTGAATTTTAATATATTACTCGATAATTTTGGATTTAATACTACAGATTTTACAGGAAACACTTCTATTACAATCCCTTTAAACCAAACTACGGCTACTACAACCATTACTTTAGTTGATGATTCTGATGATGAAGGCGATGAGCTAACAAATATTCGTTTTGAAAGTTTGCCCTCTCAATATTTAGCTCTTAATAATAATTTAATACTTCGTATTGTAGATAATGATTTTACAATGGCTGGTTTTGGAACTCCTTTGGAGCCTACCTATGGAAATGTTGCAAGTACACAGCCTAATGGTTACTACGATTCACTTGATGGCTTAGCAGATGACGAGTTAAGGCAAGCTTTACAAGATATTATTGCTGATCCAAGTGTTGTAAGAGCACAAACTTATGCTGATGTCTTAGATATATTAGTTGAAGCAGATGAAAATCCATTGCATAGTAATCAAGTTTGGTTAGTGTATAAGGAAATAGGGCGTTCAAAATTAGACGTGCAAACCAATTCTGATAATTTTGAAAAATGGAATAGAGAACATACTTATCCAAGATCTAGAGGGAATTTTGGTGATATTGAAGGAGATGATATAGCTGATGGAAGAGATGTTTTTTGGACAACCAAAGCAGATTCAACACGTCATGGGAATTCAGATGCTCACGCACTTCGTCCAGCAGATGCTATAGAAAACAGTACGCGTAACAACAAAAATTATGGTGATCCAGCTTTTGGAGCCTATGATGGTCCTGTAGCTACTTCAGGCAGTTTCTATGGCGATGTCGCAAGAAGCGTTTTATATATGGCTATAAGGTATAATAATTTATCAGTTCTTAGTGGTTATCCTGTGATACCATCAGATATAGAAGACTATCCAGGAGAATTAGGTGACTTAGAAATTTTACTAGATTGGCATAGAAATGATCCACCAGATGATTATGAAATGAATCGAAATAATGTGGTGTATACATGGCAGTTTAATAGAAATCCATTTATTGATCAACCCGATTTAGTTGAATATATTTGGGGAACACAAGTTGGTATGGATTGGGATCAGCAATTAAGTGTTTCTGAATTTGATATGACTAGTATTACTGTGTTTCCTAATCCAACATCAAATCGTGTGTTTATAAAAGGCCTGAAAAATGAAACTAAAATTGAAGTGTTATCCATTGAAGGTCGCAAGATTAAAACTTTCAATTTACAAAATGATGCATTTATAGATTTAGAATTGTCAAGCGGAATTTATTTGCTCAATCTGTATTCAAATAATAAACAGGTCGTCAAAAAGATAATTATTAATTAGTACTAATAAAAAAGCCCAAATCTAAATTTGGGCTTTTTTATTTTAATTTTCAATTGCTTTTATAAATAGCGTGCTACTTTTAGTTATTCCCATTATAATATCTGGAATGGCTTGACTTTTTTCTTTCCAACTTGCACTAGATTTTCTTCCATTATTATCATCTAATGAAATTTTAATACTTGTAATCTCTCCAGCTTTATTGCGTTTTATTTTTGTGAATTTTGCGTCAATTCCATGTGCTTTAAAATCATTTTTCTGTTTGCTTAGATGTGCATCAGTTGAGTTTTTTGAAATGAAAAATTCTACATTTACTTCACCATTATCATCTTCTGATGTAACATGAGTTATTTCGGTTTTAACTTCAACAGGACGACCAATTTTTGTATTAATTATAATCACTCCATTTTTTGCTTCTTTGCCGTAAAGTTTAATAGCGCTTTCATCTTTTAAGACTTCTACTTTGTCAATGTCATTCGGACTTATTTCTGAGATGTGATTTTTGTCAATAAGTTTTCCGTTTAAAATGTAAATAGGCTCTTCTCTATCTGTTTCGTATTTAAACACATTTTTAGAGTTAAATATGATATTGTCTTTATCTTCAGATAATAAATTTTTAGTCCCTTTTTTTGTCATAACTATGACGCCGTTTTTACCTTCAGCACCATATTTTTCTATAGCATTTTCACCTTTTAAAATAAATACGGATTTGATGTCGTCAGAATCTACATCTTCAAAAAGAGATTTTTCAACTTGTTTACCATTAATGAAAAATATAGGGTCTTCAGATTCTGATATGAAAACATTTGAGTTTTTATCATCTGTAGAAAATGTAAATTTATTGTACTTAGTAAAATATACGGAATCATTATTCTTTAAAACTCTAACATCTACTGTAGATGTGCCATTATTGTCCTCTTCAATAACAATTATTTTTCCTGGTTTTTTTGCTGATTTCAGTTTCACATTGCCATCTTTTGTTTCATAAACGAACGTTTTTTTATCTATTGTGCCAACGCTAAAGGTGTCTTTACTACTTTTAAAATGGAATGATTTAATTCCTTCCTCTCCTGATATGTTATAGTTCGAAGAGTTTTTGTCATTCTTGAATTTGGTATTTATACTTGTAATTTCGCCTTCTGAATTTCGTTTTACATTATTGTAATTAAAAAGGATACCATTGCTTTTTAACTTTTCTTTAATTGATTTTAAATCTTCTTTACTAGTGTTTTTTGTGATGATTATCTCTATGTTTTTTTCTGAATCTTCAACCTGATTAGTATCCTCGCTTTCATTTGTAGTTGTTTCTATATATATGTTTTCAGTATTAAAACTCATAATGAAAATGGCTAATAGAGGCAGTACCATAAAAAGCTTTAATTGATTTAGTTTTTTTGATTTTGATTTGTGTAACATGATAATTCGCTTTTTGATTAATGAAGTGTAAAAATTATTTGTAAATACGAGTTGATGATTTTTTATGCTAGCTTTTAATAATACAGTTTGGTAGCTTTTTTTGCAATTAGAAATGTGCTGTGCTTTTTTATCTGCAATAAACTCTAGGTTTTGTTGTAAAGCACTTTTATATAACCAGATAAAGGGGTTGAACCAAAGTATTACAGAGGCAATTTGCGCAATTATTGTATCAATCGAATGTAACTGCTGTGAATGTGCTTTTTCATGATTAATCACATGTTGTAATTCTGTATCATTTAATTGATTTGGATTATAAACGATGTAGTTGAAAAATGAAAAAGGAGCGATTTCCTTATTGGTTTCGATCAGTTTGAATTTCCCAAAAGACTGTTTACTTCCTTTTTTTAAAATTCGTTTAAGAGATAATAATTCAATTATCAATTTTCCAATAAAAAATAGTAGTCCAATGACATATATCCAAACTATTAATTGTAAATAATTAAACTGTTCATTTATAATTGGAGAAGTAATTTCACTAGTATTTGAGATAGTAAATTCTGAAATAGAAACAGGTGTATATTCAATATATATTGGGATGATTATTGAAGGGATGATTGAAGCAATAATTATTCCTATTAACAAAAACCAACGGTTAGACTCAAAAAAAGTATCTCGTTGTAAAAACAATTTATAACACGCATAAAATATAAATAGAATGGCAGACGATTTTAATAGATAATCCATAATTATTTCTTTTTTTCTATTAATGCAATAATCTCTTTTAACTCATCAACACTAATTTTTTCTTCTTTAGCAAAAAAGGAAACCACATTTTTATATGAGTTATTAAAATAGCTTTCAATAGCTGTGTTCATAAATCGCTCTTTATAAGCTTCTTTGCTTACTATAGGGAAATATTGATGTGTTTTTCCATAAGCATTATAGCTTACATAATTTTTCTCTTCTAAATTTCTTATTATAGTTGATAAGGTATTGTAGTGTGGTTTATCATCTTTAATCTCTACTAAAACATCTTTTACAAATGCTTTTTCAAGCTTCCATAAAATATGCATGATCTCTTCTTCTTTGTTAGTGAGTTTTTGCACGCTGATTGTTTTTTAATTAGTCCTTAATCAAATGTATAACTATTTTTATAGTTATACAACTATTAATTTAGTTATTTAACTAAAACTTAAGTTTTCAGAACTAATTTTATGATTAATCAAATGAAGTACTATCTTCGCAAAAAATAGATTTCATGAGTTTACTTTGGATCATCTTAGGATTGATGCTTTTGGTTGTAGGAGGAGAGTTTTTAGTACGTTCTTCAGTTGCTTTATCTTTTAAGCTGAACATTTCTAAAATGGTAATTGGAATGACAGTTGTAAGTTTCGCAACATCAGCTCCAGAGCTTTTAGTAAGCTTGAATGCTGCATTAACTGGTTCTCCTGCAATTGCTTTAAATAATGTAATAGGTTCAAACATTGCAAATATAGGTTTGGTTTTAGGTATTACAGCTTTAGTAAGTTCAATTGTTGTAGATAAAAGCTTCTATAAGCTCAATTGGCCAGTGATGATGTTGTTTTCAATGGCATTGTATTACTTTTTAGCTAACGATAATAAGCTTTCATCTATTGAAGGTGGTGTCTTATTTGGTTCATTAATTTTGTTTTTAATCTTATTAATTAAAGCGGCTAAAAAAGAAAAAGTATTAGAAGAAGTTGATGATAGTCTTGCTGTAGTTTCAAATTTTAAAATAGTTGTTTGGTTACTTATTGGTGCAATAGCATTATATTTTGGTTCAGTTTGGTTGGTAGATGGAGCTAAAGAATTAGCTGCTGCATTAGGAGTTAGTGATGCAGTTATAGCTGCAACGGTTATTGCAATTGGAACAAGTGTGCCAGAATTAGCTGCTTCAGTTATTGCAGCTGTAAAAAAAGAGAAAGCTTTGTCGCTTGGTAATTTAATAGGTTCTAATATTTTTAATATTGGTTCTGTATTAGGTTTAACCTCAATTATAAAAACTATTGAAGTGACAGATGCATCCATTTTATCTCGTGATATTTATTGGATGTTAGCCTTTTCTGCGATATTAATTCCCTTAATAATTATTCCTAAACGAATGAATATATCAAGATACAAAGGGTTGTTGTTGGTAGTTGCTTACGGTTTATTTATCTTCTTTGCTTTTAAATCATAAGAAAAAAAAACGCCTTCTTTGTAAATTAAGAAGACGTTTTGAACAAAACAATATTTTATAATCTAGCTAATGTTAGCAGATTTTACAGTTTTAACAATGCGACCTGCAATTTTATAAGGATCACCATTTGAAGCTGGACGACGATCTTCTAGCCATCCTTTCCAGCCTTTTTCTACTGTAATTATAGGAATTCGAATTGAAGCGCCTCTATCTGAAATACCATATGAGAAATCGGATACGTGAGCAGTTTCATGTAATCCTGTTAGTCGTTCATCATTAAATTCTCCGTAAACAGCCATGTGCTCATCTACAACAGGTCTAAATGCTTCGCATATTTTTTCATATATTTCTTGAGAACCACAAGTTCTTAAGACTGAATTCGAAAAGTTAGCGTGCATTCCAGAACCATTCCAATCGCCTTTTACAGGTTTTGGATGATACTCAATATAGTAACCATATTGCTCAGTTAAGCGATCTAATAAATAACGTGAGATCCAAATTTCATCTCCTGCTTTTTTTGCGCCTTCTGCAAATAATTGATATTCCCACTGTCCAGAAGCAACCTCTTGGTTAATGCCTTCAAAATTTAATCCTGCAGCGATACATAAATCAGCATGCTCTTCAACAAAAGTTCTTCCGTGTGTGTGTCTTCCTCCAACAGAGCAGTAGTACATTCCTTGTGGACCAGGATAACCACCAATAGGAAATCCTAAAGGTAATTGTGTGTGTGTATCCATAATGAAGTATTCTTGTTCAAATCCAAACCAGAAATCATTATCATCATCATCAATAGTTGCTCTACCATTAGTCTCGTGTGGAGTTCCATCAGCATTTAAAACTTCAGTCATTACTAAATAACCATCTTTTCTTGCAGGATCTGGATAAATTGCTACTGGTTTAAGTAGGCAGTCTGAAGCTCCTCCTGAAGCTTGTTTCGTTGAACTACCGTCAAAAGACCAAATTGGGCAATCTTCTAATTTTCCACTAAAGTCATTTTCTACCTTAGTTTTACTTCTCATGTTTTGAGTTGGTTTGTAACCATCTAACCAAATGTACTCTAGCTTTGATTTGCTCATGCTGTTTTAAGTTTTTTAATTTAAAACACAAATATTGTGATTTTTATGTTTTGGTCAAAAAAAATAGGGGGTTTTTAGATGAAATGTTATTAACAATTGTTTAAGCCCTATTTTTTTAGGGGTAAAAATGAATTTAATGCAAATAATGGTTAAATTTGCCCTGATAAATTATATAAATAATAATTGTTATGTCCACACTTAGATTTCATGCCTTAAAAGAAGTATTTAACCATAAGCCAGTTCTTGTTGATGAGAATGTTAGACGATCTGAAATTTTTGGTGCTAATGTTTTTAATGAAACAACAATGCGCCAATATTTAACAAAAGAAGCATTTGAAAGTGTCATGAATGCAATTAGTAAAAGTTCTAAAATTGATAGAATTGTTGCCGACCACATCTCAACGGGTATGAAAGAGTGGGCAATTTCAAAAGGAGCAACACATTATACACACTGGTTTCAGCCTTTAACTGGAGCAACTGCTGAAAAGCATGATGCTTTTTTTGAAACTATTGGAAATGGTTTAGCAATTGAAAAATTTGGTGGAGGTCAATTAGTGCAACAAGAACCTGATGCATCCAGTTTTCCTAATGGAGGCATAAGAAATACATTTGAGGCAAGAGGGTATACTGCTTGGGATCCTACTTCTCCAGCTTTTATATATGGTACAACTTTATGTATACCAACAGTGTTTGTGTCTTATACAGGCGAAGCGCTAGATTATAAAACACCTTTGTTAAGAGCACTACAAGCTGTAGATAATGCAGCTGTTGCTGTTTGTAAATATTTTGATAAGAATGTTAAAAAAGTAAATGCGTCCTTAGGTTGGGAACAAGAGTATTTCTTAATTGATAGTGGTTTAGCCATGTCTAGACCAGATCTTACATTGACTGGGAGAACACTTCTAGGACATTCACCAGCTAAAGGTCAGCAATTAGACGATCATTATTTTGGGACCATTCCTAACAGAGCAATGGCTTATATGCGCGATTTGGAAACCGAATGTATGTTATTAGGAATTCCAGTAAAAACAAGGCATAATGAAGTTGCTCCAAATCAATTTGAATTAGCACCTATTTATGAGGAAGCTAACTTAGCAGTCGATCATAATTCATTGTTGATGGATGTAATGGATAAAGTAGCAGAGCGTCATAATTTTAAAGTTTTATTTCATGAAAAACCATTCGCAGGTGTAAATGGTTCAGGAAAACATAACAACTGGAGTTTAAGCACTGATACTGGAGTTAACTTATTGAGTCCAGGGAAAACACCAATGAGTAACCTTCAGTTTTTAACTTTCTTTATCAATACAATTAAGGCGGTTTATGAAAACGAAGAATTATTAAGAGCAGCTATAGCTTCAGCTAGTAATGATCATCGTTTAGGAGCAAATGAAGCACCACCAGCAATCATTTCAGTATTTATTGGTGAGCAACTAACACATACTTTAAATGAGTTAGAAAATGTGACCAATGGTAAATTATCGCCTCAAGAAAAAACAGATTTAAAGTTAAATGTTGTAGGTAAAATTCCAGATGTATTATTAGATAATACAGATAGAAATCGTACTTCTCCTTTTGCCTTTACTGGAAATAAATTTGAATTTAGAGCAGTAGGTTCAACTGCAAATTGTGCTAACCCAATGACTGTTTTAAACACTATTGTAGCTAAACAATTAGTAGATTTTAGAGGTGAAGTTGAAGGCTTGATTTCTGAAAAAACAATGAAAAAAGACGATGCTATATTTAATGTGCTAAGAGAATATATTAAAAAATCAAAACACATCCTTTTTGAAGGAAATGGTTATGGAGAAGCTTGGGAAAAAGAAGCTAAAAAGAGAGGCTTGAGTAATAATAAAACAACTCCTGAAGCATTAAAAGCTAAGGTGTCTAAAAAAGCAATTCGCCTCTTTGAGGAGATGAATGTCATGAATAAAGTTGAATCTGAATCTCGCTATGAAATTGAAGTAGAAGAATATGTGTTGAGAATTCAAATTGAAGGTCGTGTTCTAGGTGATATTGCTCGAAACCATGTTGTTCCTACTGCTGTTCGTTATCAAAATATTTTAATTGATAATGTAAAAGGGCTCAAGGAAATTTATGGAACTGGTTTTAAAAAACTAGCAAAAGAACAGCTTAATCTTATTGAGCAAATTTCTAATCATATTGAAGGTATTAACTCTAATGTTACAAAAATGACAGAAGAGCGTAAAACAGCAAATGTTATTGAAGATCTAGAAAAAAAGGCCACTACGTATTGCAATATCGTAAAACCTTTATTTGAGGATATTAGGTACCATTGTGATAAATTAGAGCTTTTAGTTGATGACGAACTTTGGCCATTAACAAAATACAGAGAGCTTCTTTTTACAAAATAGAGCTTCTTTTTTGGTGGAAAAATCACATTTCAACTATTTTTTAAACGAGTAATCGAGTTTATAACTAATTCTGTTAAAGAATTGTATTTATTTGACTTGCAATTGTTTTGTAATACTCATCCCTATAATTGATTTTCAATGAGAGTATTGCAATTTCAACAACACATTTGCTTCTTTTTTAATTAATCCATTTTAAAAGTTAAACCTTATAACTTGTGTGTTATTGCATGCAAACTAAAATGTGATTATGATTAAACCTACTACAATGAATTATGTAATATTGAGTGTTATATTATTATTCTCAATGCAAAGTTTCTCACAAGAATTAGTAACCGTTGGAGAAAGACCAGCTTCAGATTCAATTTCAAAGTCAAATTTAAGAACCAAGAATATAATAATGGTTGGTGCAGGTAGTACACTTCTTAATGGAGATGCTAATTCTCCTGAATTTGAAAATTTCCTTCAAATTCAATTAAAACGTTTTATTACTCCAAATTTAAATATTAACGGAAACTTCAAAAAATTTGATATCAAAGATTATGGTTTTGAAACCAAAGGGTTTCTTTCTGGGGATTTAAATTTAGAATGGTATGTGTTTCCAAAAAATAAATTGACACCATATATGTATCTTGGTGCAGGAATTCTTGCTTCAAATAATTTTAAAGATCAAAACTATAAAACTCAAGGAGGATTTGGTTTAGATTATTTAATAACTGATAAAATTGCGATTACAGGTTCAATTGAAGCTAATTATATTTATGATGAACAAAAAGGGTCTCAACTTATGCAAGACGCAGATCATTTATATTATAATGCTCTATTAGGATTACACTTTTATTTCGGGAATAAGAATTCATCCTCACCAAAGAAAATTAAGAAAAACCAATCAAGTATTATTAATTCAAATCCTATTGGAATGTATTGATTGAATAAAAAAAACGTTCAGTTAAACACAGCCTACAAGACCATATATTTATATTGTTTTGTAGGTTTTTTTGTATTAAAACAGTAGGCTTATGTACGTAATTCTACCCTATTTGTAGGAAAAAAGAGGTATTTCAACGCCTTATTTTTACAACTAATCGAAAAAGATGTTAACACCTAACTTTAAGCTGCATAATTGATTAAGTTTGTAGTGCTATTAATCAATTTTTGTAAAAATGAAAAAGTTACTACTTAGTGTGGCTGCTTTAATGTTCGCTACTCTGCTGTTCTCTCAAGATGACTCTTTAGATGTCAATGAGAACCTTACACAAGATGACGTCGTGAAGACCGAATTAAGTTTACAAGCAGAATCGTAAACACTTTATCAGTTGCAAAAGAAACAGTTTGATAAAATGACTTTTATCGACTAGAAAGACAAACGGATTAAAAATATTCGTTTGTCTTTTTTTTGTAATCATAGGTGAAATTATAAAAAAGATAACCTATTGATATTTAATTTTTTATATTACAGCCCAATTTTTCCCTAAATTGTGAACTTTAATTCTCTTTTGTTATTAATTATTAGGTTTAATTAATATTAAAATTGATGATAGCAAAACCGTTTTATTATAAGACAATAGCTTTATTGTGTATATTTTTAATACCCTTTTCCGTGTTAACACAGGAAAAAACTCAAGAAGAAATTTCTGAAGAGACTAGCGAAGTTAAAATTAAAAACGCTTACAGAACTGAATTTTATGACCTAAGAGGTGCAAATGTATTTGATGTTGCCTTTGGTACTTCGGTGATTAATGGCGATTTCGTAGATCCAATGTTTGAAATTTATAGCCATTTAGGTTATAAAAGACATATCACGCCATATTTAGGAATTGATATTGGATACCATAAATTCAATTTAGCGTATATCGATGTGTATAATGAAGGCTTTATGTCATTTGATCTCAATCTTGAAGTTATAGTGCTTCCTCATAGTAAATTTTCGCCTTTTATTTTTGCAGGTGCAGGTTTAAATGCATCTAACCATTTTAAACAAACTGCCAATAAGTTTCAAGGTGGTGGTGGAATAGAATATATCGCTTCAGAGAAAATTGGTGTAAAGTTATACACAGATTATAACTATGTTTTAAGTGATGAACTTGATGGTCTTGAGGCTGGAAACTCTGACGATACATATTTTAGGTTAGCTCTTGGTGTTAATTTCTATTTTGGTGGTTCAAAAATGAAATCTAAAAAAGTAGAAGCACAAGCTACTGTAATTGATTCTAATCTTTTAAATGATGAATATTACGGTAAAAAATAGATAACAATTGTTACTTTTGTGGTCTAATTTTAGGTTATGAGTCAAGACATAAGTAAACGCTATGCACTTCGTGGTGTTTCGGCATCTAAAGAAGATGTTCATAATGCCATAAAAAATATCGACAAAGGATTATTCCCTAAAGCATTTTGTAAAATTGTTCCAGATTATTTAACTAATGATGACGATTATTGCCTAATTATGCATGCTGATGGAGCTGGTACAAAATCGTCTTTAGCATATATGTATTGGAAAGAAACTGGAGATATTTCAGTTTGGAAAGGCATCGCTCAAGATGCTCTCATAATGAATATCGACGATCTGATTTGTGTTGGTGCAACAGATAATATCATGCTATCGTCTACTATTGGTCGTAACAAAAATAAAATTCCTGGTGATGTTATTTCTGCTATTATAAATGGTACTGAAGAACTTATTCAAGATTTAAAATCGTTTGGAGTAACAATTCATTCTACAGGTGGTGAAACTGCAGATGTTGGTGATTTAGTAAGAACTATTATTGTTGATTCTACGGTTACTGCGCGAATGAAACGTAGTCGCGTTATAAATAATGCCAATATTAAACCAGGTGACATAATTGTTGGTTTAGAAAGTTTCGGACAAGCAACTTATGAAACTGAATACAATGGAGGAATGGGAAGCAACGGATTAACATCAGCTCGACACGATGTATTTCATAAATACTTAGCTGAAAAATATCCTGAAAGTTTTGATGCTTCTGTTCCTGAAGATTTAGTGTATTCTGGACAAACGAAATTAACAGATGCTGTTGACGATTCTCCAATTAATGCGGGTAAATTAGTATTATCACCTACACGAACCTATGCGCCAATTATAAAAGCAATACTTTCAAAATATACTAGCGAAAACCTTCATGGAATGGTACACTGTTCTGGTGGAGCACAAACTAAAATTCTTCACTTTATTGATAACTTACATATTGTAAAAGATAATATGTTTCCAATTCCGCCTTTGTTTAAATTAATACAAGAGCAATCTAAAACCGATTGGAAAGAAATGTATCAGGTCTTTAATTGCGGACATCGTATGGAATTATATGTGTCACCTGAAATTGCTGAAGATATCATCACCATTTCAGAATCCTTTAATGTGAATGCTCAAGTGATTGGTCGTGTTGAAGCTTCAGAAAACAAAAAACTGACAATTACAAGTGAATTTGGAGTGTTTGAGTATTAGTGTTTCAGGCTACCAGTACTTAAATATTTAAAAAATTCTAAATCTTTTAAATCATCAATTAGTTTTGTATGTCCATCTTTAAGTAAGTAAATGTCATCTGCTGTTTCAATAATATGTTGATACATGTGATCTGTAATGATAATGGCTTTATTGTGTTTTTCTGTTTCAATAAGTTGTGTGATTTTTTCAATATGTAATGGAGAAATATGAGAGAAAGGTTCGTCTAGTAAGATGATTTTGTAATCTCCTTTTAAAAGTAAATACACTTCAATAATTCGTCTTTCGCCTCCAGATAAATTATTAATAGTATGATTTTTATAGTGCGAAAAGCCATCAAAAAAAGAAATGAATTCACGCCAGTCAACATTCAATAAATTAAAAATACTCGAAACTTTTAAGCGGTTAGGAGTGTAATTGTATTGTGGTAAAAATCCAATAAGTTTTGTTTGGTATAATGGTTTAAGAAACGGCTTGTTGTTAATTCGTATTAGCTTATATTTTGGTTTTATGACTCCAAAAATAATTTGGAGTAAACAACTTTTTCCACCTCCATTACTACCAATTATTGCAGTTGTTTTTCCTGTTTCTGCCTTTAAATAAATACCATTTAAAATCCGTTTATTCGAAAAGTAAAGTTCTATGTTATCAACTTCTAAAATCATAATATTAATCTTAAGAGTTGAAAACTTATATAGGTAATACATGCATCTATAACGAAAGTGCTTGCATACAATCTGGATGATGAAAAGCCAATATTTTTATAAAAAATTAATTTTTTTTGAACTGAAATTTCATTCGTATAATACCAGAGGAAAACGGTTAGTAACAACTTTGTGATTAATATTGAAACCATACTTGTATTAATGACAAAAAGAATAACCGTTAGAATTATAGACCATAAGATTAACGAATTATAAAAAGCGAAAATAATTTTTAACTGTTTCATTCTTATAAAGAAACTCAATCTCATTAAAAAAAGCTCTTATAGTATAGTTAAAATTTAAAAGACTAAATAAATCCTTTGATTAGCAATAAAAACCCACAGGTTACACAGCTGTCAAATAGAAAAATTACACTAAAGAATGTTAGGTTGGAAACACCTCGTATTTTATAAAAACGAAGTCGTTGCCTCATTTTTCTATCATTCAAAATAAACCACAACACAAAAATTATACATAATTTGGTGCTGAGTGCTATAATCAATTCCGGATTAATAATCGTAATGGTTAAGGTGACCAAAAATGACCAAAAAGCCATGGATTTATAATAGTTTAGTATGGATGAAAATTGCTTTCGCATATCACATATAACGTCAAAACTTGAAATTTTATTTTTCTTAGTTGTTAACAATTCATCAACGACTAATAATCCATAAAATATTGTATTTTTGAAACACAATTTTAAGAGATAGATGTTAGAGAAATTACAGATCATAAAACAACGCTTTGATGAGGTGAGTGATTTAATCATTCAGCCAGATATTATTACAGATCAAAAGCGCTATGTTCAACTTAATAAAGAGTATAAAGACTTAAGGTTGTTAATGGATAAACGTGAAGCGTATATCGAATTAACAGATAATCTTAAAGAAGCTGAAGAAATCATTGCTGATGGAAGTGATGCAGAAATGGTCGACATGGCTAAAATGCAATACGATGAAGCCAAAACAGGTATTCCTCAATTGGAAGATGATATTAAATTCTTACTAATTCCGAAAGATCCTGAAGATTCTAAAAATGCTGTTGTAGAATTGCGTGCTGGAACTGGTGGTGATGAAGCGAGTATCTTTGCAGGTGATTTATTCAGAATGTATACCAAATATTGTGAAGGCAGAGGCTGGAAAGTCGATGTTGTAGATTATAGTGAAGGAACAAATGGTGGATTTAAAGAAATCCAATTTGAAGTAAATGGAGAAGATGTTTACGGAACTTTAAAATTTGAAGCTGGTGTGCATCGTGTACAACGTGTACCACAAACTGAAACGCAAGGTCGAGTGCATACAAGTGCAGCTACCTGTATGGTGTTTCCAGAGGCTGAAGAGTTTGATGTAGAAATAAATCCTAAAGATGTTCGTGTTGACTTCTTCTGTTCTTCTGGTCCAGGTGGTCAGTCGGTAAACACAACCTATTCTGCTGTACGATTAACGCATGAGCCAACAGGATTGGTTGCGCAATGTCAAGATCAAAAATCACAACACAAAAATAAAGAGAAAGCCTTTAAAGTATTACGTTCGCGTTTATATGAAATGGAATTGGCTAAAAAGAATGCTGCTGATGCCGAAAAACGTGGAAGTATGGTGAGTTCTGGAGATCGAAGTGCTAAGATTAGAACGTATAACTATTCTCAAGGTCGAGTTACAGATCACAGAATTGGCTTGACTTTATACGATCTGTCTAATATTGTAAATGGAGATATCCAAAAAATTATTGACGAATTACAACTTGCTGAAAATACTGAAAAGCTAAAAGCAAGCGACGAACATATTTAACACTAAGCCTCTTTTTGAGGCTTTTTTTATTCTTAAGATGAAAAAGAAATTACTTTATGTTCTTATAGGAATTTTAATACTATTTGGTATTGCTAGAATTAGTGGAGTAATTCGGTTTTTTGATATTGCTTCTGCAGGAACAGAACCTAATTTAAAGATGAATTCTAATTTTATTGGAACTAATTTAATGTCGCCAAAAAGATTAGATTTTGCCTATTACAATACATACGATGAATATTTTGGGAATATAACTATTATACAAAGAATTATCGCATTGCCTAATGATGTAGTGCAATGTAAAGATGGTGAATTCTATGTCAATGGTGTTAATGTCGATAAAACTATAAATTTAAGAAGAATGTACAGGTTTAAAAGTTCTGATGATATTTCTGTTATTCAAAAAGCAGCTTTAAATGATGAGTCAATATTATTGTTTAAGGAAGACGAAGCATATATACATGTAACTTTAGATGAAGATTATGCTTCTAAACTCAAATTACCGTTTGAACTATTAAATTCAGTTGAAGATTTATCGAATGAACTAAAAACTGAAAATAATCCTTCTTGGACTATAAATAATTTTGGACCAATCACCATTCCTGAAGGTAAGTATTTATTTGTTGGAGATAATAGGGATAATTCTTTGGATTCTCGTTATAAAGGATTTGTAGATGAAAAAAATATAAAAGGAACTTTACTATTTCAATTTTAATGACAACGCAACAACTCACCGAACAAATTCGAAAAAAGAAATCTTTCCTTTGCATAGGATTAGATGTTGACCTTAATAAAATCCCAAAACATTTATTAACCGAAGAAGATCCAATTTTTGCATTTAATAAAGCCATTATCGATGCAACGCACCACCTGTGTGTGGCTTATAAACCTAACACAGCATTTTATGAAGCTTACGGATTGAAAGGTTGGAAAGCTCTAGAAAAAACCATCATGTACCTCAATGTAAAACATCCTGAAATCTTTACAATTGCAGATGCTAAACGTGGTGATATTGGTAATACAAGTCGCATGTACGCAAAAGCATTTCTTGAAGATTTAGAGTTTGATAGTGTAACAGTCGCACCTTATATGGGAAAAGATTCTGTAGAGCCTTTTTTAGAATTCAAAAACAAACACACCATTTTGTTAGCGCTAACATCTAATGCTGGAGCTTTCGATTTTCAAACATTAAGCGTCAATCAAAAGGAATTGTATAAGCAAGTATTAGAAACCTCTAAAACTTGGGAGAATTCAGAAAACTTAATGTACGTAGTTGGAGCTACTAAAGCGGAATATTTTGCCGACATCAGAAATATTATTCCAGAAGCATTTTTATTGGTTCCAGGTGTTGGAGCTCAAGGTGGAAACTTGCAAGACGTTTGTAAATATGGAATGAGCTCAAATGTAGGATTGTTAGTCAATTCGTCTCGAGGAATTATATATGCTTCAAATAGAGGAGATTTTGCTCAAGCTGCAGCTCAAAAAGCGGAAGATTTACAAAAAGATATGGCTCAAGAGCTAATTAAATATTAGAACAGTAAGTTATGCATAAAATAGATTTTGAACTTATTGAAATGACTATGGATGTCATGAAATATGCTATCGGTCGAATTTCACATACAAAACAAAAAATAGGAAAGCCACAAAAAGCTGAAGCATTAAAAGCTTTGGTTGGTGAAACAATCACCCAAAAAGGGATTGGTGGCGAAAATGCGTTTCAATTATGGAAAGAGCATCTAGCAAAAGCTAATGTTCCTGTTGATCATCCACGTAATTTAGCGTTTGTTCCTGCAGCTCCTACAAGAGCAGCTATTATGTTTGATTTGGTGACGTCTGTGTCTAGTATTCATGGCGCTTATTGGATGGAAGGTGCTGGTGGCATTTTCTGTGAAAACGAAGCCATGAAATGGATTGTTTCATTAACAGGTTTGCCAGAAGGTGCTTTTGGCGTCTTTACAAGTGGTGGAACAGCTGCTAATTTGTCAGCAATTGTAACTGCCAGAGAGCATTGGCGAGAAGATGATACTTATAAAAGAGAAAAAGGATTAATTATTACATCTATTGGAGCGCATTCGTCTATTAAAGCGATGGCGAAAGTGGCAGATGTAGACATCTTGTTAGTAGATTCTGAAGAGAAATTAACAGGAGTTAATCTAAGGAACACAATTGATAATTTAAATTTCCATCAGAGAAAACGTCTTTTTGCAGTCGTAGCTACTGGAGGAACTACCAACGCTGGAATTATTGATGATTTAACTGGTATTGCTGAGGTTTGTGAGAGAGAGAAACTCTGGTTCCACGTTGATGCTGCTTATGGTGGTGGAGCATTGGTTGCCGATTCTGTTCGTCATCTATTCAACGGAATAGAAAAAGCCGACAGTATCACTATCGATCCTCATAAATGGATGTTTTCTCCTTACGATTGTGGCGCTGTAATTTATAAACGTCCAGAGCTTGCAAAAAATGCACATTCACAACAAGGCTCTTATCTAGATATTTTTAAGGATGAAGGCGCTCATGGATTTAATCCTACAGATTACCAAATACAGCTAACGAGACGTGTTAGAGGTTTGCCTTTATGGTTTTCATTGGCTACTCATGGAACAGATCGTTACAAAGAAGCTGTTGAGCGTGGTATCGAATTAGCTCAAATAGCTGGTAAAATGATCGAGGAAAATCCTAATGTTGAATTGGTGAGAGAACCAAGTTTATCTTGTGTCATATTCAGAAGAAAAGGATGGAAGCCTCAAGAATATACAAATTGGACCTATGATAATCACGATAAAGGATTTGCCTTAGTAACACCAACAAAGTGGAAAAATGGAGATATTTATGAAACGGTTTCAAGATTTTGTTTTATCAATCCAGATACTAGTGAAGAAGATATTTTAATGATTTTAGATACGATGGCTTAAATAATACAATAAGTTTTGAAGAGATTATATGATGTTTTTTCTGAAGAAAACTTATTAAAATTTATAAATTAAAGGTTGTCAAAAAATGGCAATTGATTACTTTTGTACATGCAACACAACAAAGTCCTTATTTTAGATTTCGGTTCGCAATACACTCAGCTTATTGCGCGTCGTGTGAGAGAGTTAAACATCTACTGCGAAATTCACCCATTCAACAAAATACCCAACGATTCAGACTCCTTTAAAGCGGTTATTTTATCAGGTAGCCCAAACTCTGTAAGAGGAAAAGATGTATTGCACCCAGACTTGCAAGATATTCGTGGAAAAAAACCAATGTTAGCCGTTTGTTATGGTGCGCAATATTTGGCACATTTTTCTGGTGGAAAAGTTGCCGAATCAAATACAAGAGAATATGGTAGAGCAAATTTAGATTTTGTAAAATCTGATGAAGCATTCTTTGAAAACATACATGAAGGCAGTCAAGTTTGGATGAGCCACAGTGATACTATAAAAGAACTGCCAACAGGAGGTGTTTTGTTAGCAAGTACAAGCGATGTTGAAAATGCAGCTTATAAAATTGAAGGCGAAAACACCTATGCAATTCAGTTTCATCCAGAAGTATATCATACAACTGATGGTCACCAATTGCTAAGTAATTTCTTAATTAAAATTGCTAAAGTAGCACAAGATTGGACACCACAATCCTTCGTTGAAGAAACAGTTGAAAGTCTTAAAGCTGAAATAGGTAACGATAAAGTCGTTTTAGGCTTATCTGGAGGTGTAGATTCTTCAGTAGCTGCAATGTTATTGCACAAAGCCATTGGCGAAAATTTATATTGCATCTTCGTTAATAACGGATTGCTTCGTAAAAATGAATTTGAAGATGTATTGCATCAATACGAAGGCATGGGATTCAATGTAAAAGGAGTTGATGCTTCGGCACGCTTTTTGGATGCTTTGGCTGGTAAGAGCGATCCTGAAGAAAAAAGAAAGACGATAGGTCGTGTGTTCATTGAGGTTTTTGATGATGAAGCGCATCGTATTCAAGATGTGAAATGGTTAGCACAAGGTACCATTTATCCAGATGTAATCGAAAGTGTTTCGGCAACTGGAGGACCAAGTGCTACGATTAAAAGTCATCATAATGTTGGAGGTTTACCAGATTTTATGAAACTGAAAATAGTCGAACCACTAAAAACATTATTTAAAGATGAGGTTAGACGTGTTGGTGCTTCTATGAATATGGATGCACAACTATTAGGTCGTCATCCATTTCCTGGTCCAGGACTTGCAATTCGTATTCTTGGTGATCTAACTCTAGAGAAAGTACGTATATTACAAGAGGTTGATGCTGTTTTTATTAATAACTTGAAATCTTGGAATTTATATGATAAAGTTTGGCAAGCAGGTGCAATTTTATTACCTGTAAATAGTGTCGGTGTTATGGGAGACGAAAGAACCTACGAAAAATGCGTCGCTTTAAGAGCTGTTGAAAGTACAGATGGAATGACAGCAGATTGGGTAAATCTTCCATATGAATTTTTACAAAAAACCTCTAACGAGATAATAAATAAGGTGAAAGGCGTTAATAGAGTAGTATATGATATTAGCTCAAAACCACCAGCAACTATTGAATGGGAATAAATTTTGTGACTAATGCGCTGAATTTGTTTCAAAAGAATACACATTCTACATATAAATATATTTTTCGAATGAAAAAAAAATTAATCATCATTGTTATTTTGCTTTGCAGTTTTTCTGTAACGGCTCAAGATTACAAAACACACAAAGTCAAAGAAGGCGAAACTATTGAAAAAATTGCTAAGCAATACTTAGTGACTCCTTTCGATATTTTAGCACTTAATCCTGATGTGAAAAAGGATTTGAAACCAAATACGGTTTTGATTATTCCAAGATCTCGTGTGAAAAATGAAGAGATTCCCGAAGAAACGACTGAGCTTATTGGTTATAAAACTCATAAGGTGAGACGGAAAGAAACGCTCTTTAGTATTTCTCAAAAATATGGTATTGAAGTTGAAGACATCAAAAAATACAACACAGCATTGTATTCTAAGAATATTAGAAAAGGCGACAAACTACAGATTCCACGTTTTAAGAAAATTGTCAATAAAGTAAAGTTAAATAATACGATAAAAAAGTATAAAGTTCAGCCTAAAGAAGGCAAATGGAGAGTGGCTTATAAATTCGGAATTACAGTTCCAGATTTAGAAGAATTAAATCCAAATATGAATGAAGTGTTACAGCCTGGAGACGAACTAAACGTTCCTAATATTAGTAACAACGAAGAGAAAGCAGTTGATGAAGAATTCAACTATTATACAGTTTTAAAGAGTGAAGGTTTTATGGCTTTAAATCGTAAACTCGGTGTGACGCAAGAGGAATTAGAAGCCTTAAACCCTGGACTTAAAGAAGGCGGATTGAAATTAGGAATGGTTTTAAAAGTACCTGGAAATATCGAAACCACAAATACACTTAGAGATGTTGCGAATACAAATTTATCTGCTAATCTTAAAAATTTAAGAGCAAAGCGTATTGCTTTAATGTTGCCTTTTAGCTTAAATAAAGTTGATGTCGATTCTGTTCAAGAAGCTAAAAAGATGATTCGTGCCAATGGCTTATTATCTGTGTCATTAGATTTTCATTCTGGTGTATTGATGGCTTTAGATTCTGCAAAACAATTAGGTATTTCTACAAATTTAAAAGTTTTGGATACAAGAAATCAAATCGCTGAGATTTCGAGTATATTAGATGCTAACGATTTTTCAGAGTACGACGCTGTTATTGGACCATTAATGCCAGCAAATTTAGAGCGTGTTGCTTCAAAATTAAAAAGTGATCATATTCCAGTGGTATCACCTTTAACAATGCCAAAAAATTTGCACTCGAATGTATTTCAAACCATTCCAACAGACGAATTATTAGAGCAAGCTATAATCAATTATATCAAGAAAGATTCCTTTCCTAGGCATATGGTAATTATTTCAGATTCAAAACATAAAGCCATTAGTGATAAGCTGAAAGGTGAGTTTCCTTCAGCGAAACAAATCCATTCTAGAAAAGATAAAAAAGGAAAAGAAGCCTATTTTATATATCAACAAGATTTAGAAAATGTGTTTCAAACAGGAACGAATATCGTGTTTTTAGAAACCGATAATGAAGGCTTTGCATCTAATGTGATTAGTATGATTAATGGTTTAAATATGGACGATCAGAAAATCGTTTTAATGACGACCAATAAAAATAAAGCTTTTGAAGGTAAAGAGATCTCTAACTACCACTTGTCTAATTTAGAGTTTCATTATCCTTCTGTAAATAAGACAATTTCCGTAGGATCACGAGATAACTTTGTCAAAAAATACATGAATACCTATAATGTGAGTCCGAACAAATATGCCGTTCGTGGTTTCGATTTAACCTTAGATTTGCTATTGCGTTTGGCTTCAGGAGATGATTTATATGAAGCTTCAACTAGTGATATTGAAACTGAATATGTTGAGAACAAATTCAGATATTCAAAAAAGATGTTTGGTGGTTATTACAACGAAGCGGTATACATTGTAAAGTATGAAGACCTAACAATTGTTGAAGCAAAACAATAATAGCATTACTGTAGCGTTTTGTGTTTAGCCATTGCACTTAACTAGAAGGTATGCTTACTCGATTTTTTTTAATTCTCGCATTGTGTTTAAATAGCTCAGCTAAAAATGAGGACACCATTTCTTGGAATGAGTCTAACAAATTATCATGGGCAGATTTTAAAGGCCCAAAAGACACTAGCTCTGATGCCGCAGCTGTTACTGCTTCCGGAATTACATTTTCATATGCTGTAAGAAAAACAGATGATCGCATTACTGGTTTTGATGCTGAAGTGTTTGCGCATTTTTATCCTGAAAGTTCGTGGTTTATTAAGGACAGATGCAATGATTATATTTTAGCACACGAACAGCTTCATTTTGATATTACCGAATTACATGTACGTATTTTTCGTTACAGATTGGCACAATTGGAAGCCTCTCAAAACATAAAGACCAAATTAAACGAAGTGCATAAAACCGTTAATAAAGAATTGTCAGATATGCAACACCAATATGATTCGCAAAGTCGAAATTCTATTAATAAAGAAGAACAAGCCAAATGGACTTCTTATGTTGCTGAAAACTTGCAGAAGTTTGCGGTTTATAAATCTGAGTAGTGATGATTTGTCAGTTCGAGTAGTTTTAAGGTGTTAGAATCGTATTGAGAACAAGTGATTTTTTAATAATAAATAATACTGTCACTTTGAGCGCAGTCGAGAACTCTTTTTAGACTATTTTAGTAACTTATAATATAGTTAATGCTCCAACCTGACAAACAATTCCTAATCAAACTCGCACACACCAAAATGCCCTTTGGTAAATACGAAGGCAGATACCTCATTGACTTGCCAGAATATTACGTGGTTTGGTATCATAACAAAGGTTTCCCAAAAGGAAAACTTGGTGATATGTTGTTACAAGTGTATGAACTCAAACTTAATGGTTTGGAGTATTTGATTCGTGATATTCGGGAACGGTATCCTAGATGAGGATTAGTGTAGCGCTTAACTAACTGGATATAAAGCTCGTTTTAATGATATATATCCAAAGTTAAGTTCGTTTATTTTATCAATAAAGTCAATACGTAGTTCTACTATTGTATTAATAGTTTTGCACAGTCTTCCTTTAAAATTATCTTCAGCCATATTTTAACTAATAAACCCAAAACAATTCACTAATTCCTCGTTTTATTTTGTAATTTTGCATGCGTTTAACAGCGCAACATGACAACTACTAAATACATCTTTGTAACAGGAGGAGTAACGTCCTCACTTGGAAAAGGCATCATTGCTGCTTCTTTAGCAAAACTGCTTCAGGCTCAAGGTTACAGGACGACCATTCAAAAATTAGACCCTTACATTAACGTCGATCCAGGAACTTTAAATCCGTACGAACATGGCGAATGCTATGTCACAGATGATGGTGCAGAAACCGATTTAGATCTTGGCCACTACGAACGTTTTTTAAACGTACCTACTAGTCAGTCTAATAATGTAACCACAGGTCGTATCTATCAGAGTGTGATCGAAAAAGAACGACGTGGTGAGTTTTTAGGAAAAACGGTTCAGGTAATTCCTCATATTACAGACGAGATTAAACATCGTGTGCAAATCCTAGGTCAAACAGGAGATTACGATATTGTCATTACCGAAATTGGAGGGACAGTTGGTGATATTGAGTCGCTACCTTACATTGAAGCTGTACGTCAATTAAAATGGGATTTAGGTGACAACAACGCGATTGTGATTCACTTAACTTTAGTGCCTTATTTGTCTGCTGCTGGAGAATTAAAAACCAAGCCAACACAACACAGTGTGAAAACCTTAATGGAAAGTGGAGTGATGGCAGATATTCTGGTATGTCGTACAGAGCATGAATTACCAGAAGAATTACGAGTGAAATTAGCTAAATTTTGCAACGTACGTCAAGAAGCAGTTATTCAATCTATTGATGCTTCAACCATTTACGATGTGCCAAATTTAATGTTGGAACAAGGTTTAGATACAGTTGTCTTAAAGAAATTAGCACTTGATAGTTCACAACCAGATTTAACGCATTGGAATCAGTTTTTAACGCGTCATAAAAATCCTAAAGGTGAAGTCACTATTGGATTAATTGGAAAGTATGTAGAGCTACAAGATTCGTATAAATCTATTTTAGAAGCCTTTATTCATGCTGGTGCAGAAAATGAAGTGAAAGTGAAAATTGAATCGATACATTCTGAATCTTTAACTGAAAAGAGTGCAGCTGGAATTTTAAAACATTTAGATGCTGTGCTAGTGGCTCCAGGCTTTGGAGAGCGAGGTATTGAAGGTAAAATTGAAGCCGTTAGAGTTGTGCGTGAGCAGAATATTCCGTTTTTAGGAATTTGTTTAGGCATGCAAATGGCAGTCATTGAATATGCCAGAAATGTACTCAAACTCGCAGATGCGAATTCTACAGAAATGGATGAAAATACTCCATATCCTGTGATTAATTTAATGGAATCTCAGAAAGCCATTACTGATAAAGGTGGAACCATGCGTTTAGGTGCTTGGGATTGTACTTTGTTAGATGAAAGTATTGCTAAAGACGTATATCAATCATCTAATATTGAAGAGCGTCATAGGCATCGTTACGAATTTAATAATGATTTCAAGCAGAAAATTGAAGATGCTGGAATGAAAGCAACAGGAATAAATCCGGAAACTGGATTGGTGGAAATTGTAGAAATCCCTAACCATAATTGGTTTGTTGGTGTGCAATATCACCCAGAGTATAAGAGTACAGTTTCAAATCCACATCCATTATTTGTGGCTTTTGTAAAAGCAGCTCTAAATTTCAAAAACAATAAAAATAGTGTCAGTATGGCACAAAACTAATAGTGGACAGCTTTTTGTTAATTGAATAGTGTCCTCTCCTTTTTTTGGAGAAATTTAAATGTATATGGAAGAAAAAAAATTTGACTTAAACTCCATCATAGGATTCGTTCTTATTTTCGGAATCTTGATATTCATGATGTGGCAAAATCAGCCAACTCCTGAAGAATTAGCAGAACAAGAAAAAGCAAAACAAGAACAAGTTGAAGCTGAGAAAAAAGCAGCTCTTGAAACTACAGAAGATACTGTAGTAAGCACAGCAGAAGATTATTCTAATGTGTCACCAACCGATTCATTAAAGATTGTTGACTTAAAAAATAAGTTAGGTGCTTTCGCTTATGCAACTACGTTGCCAACAGCAAAAGATAATGAGACAATAGTTGAAACAAATGTTCTTGCTTTGAAGTTTAACAATAAAGGTGGATTTCTTTCAGAAGTTAGATTAAAAGAATTTGTAGACTATGATTCGATTCCTATTCACTTGATTAAAAATGGAAATCAGAGTTTTAATATTCAATTTCCAACAGCAGATAATCGTATTCTAAATACTCAAGATTTACCGTTTCAGTCTTCAGTAACAAAAAATGGAGAAAACACAGTTGTCTCTATGAAACTTAAAGTGTCTGAGAGTCAATTCCTAGAATACCGTTACGAATTAAAACCAGATGATTATATGATAGATTTTTCAATCGTATCTCAAGGTTTAAATTCTGTTGTTAATAGTTCTCAGGAAATCAATTTAGATTGGAGATTAAAAACCTATCGTCACGATCAAAGTATCACTTACGAAAATCGTTACACACGATTAACCTACATGCATGAAGGTGATAAAATTAGTAAGTTGGCTCAAGCTGGTGATGATGAAGAACTCATTGAAGAAGCAAGATGGTTATCTTACAGACAACACTTTTTTAGTTCTATTTTAGTTGCAGACGAGCCGTTTAAAAAAGCAACAATTTCATCAGTAGATTTAGTGAAAGATGAGCACATTGATACGATTTTTACAAAACAATATGCTTCAAAATTGCCTTTAGCTTTTAAAGGTGGTGAAGCTGATAATAATTTTCAATTATATTTTGGGCCAACAGATAGTAAAATCCTAAAACAATATGATTATGATTTAGAAGAAAGTATTCCATTTGGTTGGGGAATTTTTGGATGGATTAACAAGCACTTATTTATTCCGCTTTTCGGATTCTTAAGTTCGTTCTTGCCTTATGGTATTGCTATTATTGTGATGACCGTTTTAATTAAACTTTTGATGTCATTTGTTCAATACAAGCAATTCTTGTCACAAGCTAAGATGCGTGTTTTAAAACCAGAATTAGAAGCGATTAAGGAAAAGCACAAAGACAATAAAATGAAGGCACAACAGGAAACGATGGCACTTCAGAACAAAGCAGGCGCAAGTCCGTTAGCAGGATGTTTGCCAGGATTAATTCAATTGCCAGTATTTTATGCATTATTTATGTTCTTTCCAACGGCATTTGCATTAAGACAAAAGAGCTTCCTTTGGGCAGATGATTTATCATCTTTTGATTCTATTTATGATTTCCCTCCAGGATTTAGTATTCCTATGTATGGAGATCATGTGAGTTTATTTCCAATATTAGCTGCGATTGCAATTTTCTTTTACATGAAAATGACAACTGGTCAACAAATGGCGTCACAACCTACTCAAGAAGGAATGCCAGATATGGGAAAAATGATGAAGTATATGATTTATTTCTCACCAATACTAATGCTCGTATTCTTTAATCAATATGCTTCAGGTTTGAGTTTGTATTACTTTATTTCTAATATGATTAGTATTGCTATTATGTTAGTGATTAAGAATTACATTTTGGATGAAGATAAGATTCATGCTCAGATTCAGGTGAATAAGAAAAAGCCTAAAAAGCAGAATAAGTTTCAGAAGAAAATGGCAGATATGATGGAGCAGGCTGAAGCACAAAAACAAGCACAACAAAAACGTAAAAAATAATTTATATTTAGATTATAAATAGTAAAAGCCTTTGATAATATCATAGGCTTTTTTGTTTGAAAAAAGCAATTAAAAAGCGCTCCTAGAATTTCTAGAAACGCTTTCAACCAACCAACTAATCAACTTGTCAAATTAATTTGTAGTACTAATTAATTTGAGTTGAATATCTTAAGGACGAATTACTCTATCTACTACATGAACAACGCCATTTACAGCTTGTACATCTGTTAGCTCAGCTATGATGCCAATCTCTCTCATTAAAGCATCTGTAAGCGTTAATGTATTTATATCTAATGATAAATCTCCTCCTAATGTTGGAACAGTTCCCATTAAACTTTGTAAATCTTCAGCACGAACATTTCCATTTACAACGTGAACTAATAATACAGCATCTACAGTAGTAGGGTCAATATCACCTAAAGTAGTATTTCCAGTAGGATCTAATTCTAATAATAAATCTTCAAATGCATTGTCTGTTGGAGCAAAAACAGTATATGGTCCAGCAGAACTATCAGAAACAGTTTCAATCCATGGTACTGTTGGCATACCTGTGTCTGCTAATTGTAAAGCTGAAACTAAGTTCTCTAGAGCATCATTTGTTGTAGCAAAAGTTGCAATTGTAGGTAAATCAATAACATTATCTACTACATGCACAACACCATTTGTTCCAACAATATCAGTTACCACAACCATTGTTGATCCGTTTAACTTAACATTGTCTCCAACATTAACATATAAACTTAAAGCGTCTCCATCTGCATTCGTAGCTCCTGTACTAACATAACTAGAAGATAATCCTGAAGATAAAGCAGTGGTTCCAACAAGCACATGATTTAATAGAATGTTTGATAATATATTGCCATTTGGATTTGTAAATGTAGTAAACGCATCATTAGTTGGTGCGAATACAGTAAACGGACCATCTCCTTGTAAAGTCGTTACTAAATTTTCAGATGTCAAAGCTCCAGTTAAAGAAGTGAAATTGTCGTTATTTAATGCATGATCTACAATATTTGGTAAGCCTAATACGGCATCAATAACATGTACAGTTCCATTTGAAGCAGATATATCTGCAAGATCAGCAGATACTACATTCGCGGTATTATTAAATCTTGGTAATGCACTACTAGTATCAAATAATAAGCTTAAATTCTCTCCTCCTGCACCTGCAGCATTAGTTTTTGTATATCCTTTTCCATCAGCACCAGAAAGTGACACTAAACCTGCAGCACTAACATCGGCAGAGATTACATGATTTCTTAAGATTTGTTCTAAAACAGCAGTGTCTACTTGATCTAAAGGTGTTCCGTTTAAAAAAGCTGTAAAAGCGTCGTTTGTTGGTGCTAAAACCGTAAATGGTCCATTTCCACTAAGTAATGTTCCTAAATCTCCATCTGCAGCCTGGATTGCAGTAACTAAACTTGATAAAACTGGCGTTGCTTGAGCCGTTTCAACGATGTTTAATTCTTGTGGTATGGTAGTTGTACCACTGTCATCATCACTACTACATGCTTGTAAAACAAGTGCAAATAATAATAGTGGTAATAATTTTAATGTTTTTGAAATAATTTTCATTTTTTTGTGTTTTTAATGTTAAGGTATAATAATCTAAATCATTTTGTTTAACAAATTTACAAAATGATTAAACAAAATATTATGAGTCGCTTGTTTTTTATGTTTATTTTAACAATGTCTAGCATTGTATTATATGCTCAAGGATCTGTAAACCAGCTTGATGAAGACGGAAAGCGTCATGGTGTTTGGGAGAAGTATTTTGATAAAACCGATCAGTTGCGATATGAAGGGAAATTCGATCATGGCAAAGAAATAGACACGTTTAATTTTTATACGTTAAAGAATAAGAAAAGTGTTTTGAGTGCTGTAAAAGTGTTTAATCCTAATAATAATTTGGCATCTGTTAAGTTTATTTCTTCAAGAGGAAAACTGATTAGTGAAGGTACAATGAATGGTAGATTGTATACAGGGAAATGGACCTATTATCAAAATAAATCTGCAGGAGTATTGTCTGCCGAAACCTATAATGATCAGGGTAAATTAGATGGAGAGAAGATTGTTTATTATCCAAATGGTAAGACCGCTGAAATTGTTAATTATAAAGACGGAAAGTTTGAAGGGATTTCTAAATGGTATTCTGAAAGAGGCACATTAATAAAAGACTTATTATATAGTAATGATGAACTTCATGGTTTGGCAAAGTATTATGATGCTGATGGGATTATATTAGCTGAAGGCGAATACCAACACGGACGAAAACATAAAATTTGGAACTATTACGAAGGTGGAAAGCTTAAAGAATCGAAAGATCATACAAGACGTAGTAAGAATCCGAAAAAGCAATAGTTAAAAGTTATTTGCCATATAATCATTTACAATAGCAACGGTGTTTACGTTGCTATTTTTATTTCTTAATTTTGTAAAATGAAACATCTAAGCATATGACTTAATAAGTAAAAGGTTATGATAAGATGTTCCATTTGCCCTTAAAAAAAATAATAATAAATATCAGATGAAAAGAGTTATAGTTGGACTTTCAGGAGGTGTAGATTCAAGTGTTGCTGCTTACTTATTACAAGAGCAAGGTTATGAAGTGATTGGTTTGTTTATGAAAAACTGGCATGACGATTCTGTAACCATTTCTGACGAATGTCCTTGGCTAGATGATAGTAATGATGCGATGCTAGTTGCAGATAAATTAGGCATTCCGTTTCAAACTGTAGATTTAAGTGAGCAATACAAAGCACGTATTGTAGATTACATGTTTGACGAATATCAAAAAGGAAGAACTCCAAATCCAGATGTACTTTGTAATCGAGAAATCAAGTTTGATGTGTTTATGAAAATAGCTCTCGATCTTGGAGCAGATTACGTGGCGACTGGTCATTATTGTAGAAAAGGAATCATTGAAAAAGATGGAAGCGATGTTTATCAATTGCTTGCTGGTACTGATACTAATAAAGATCAATCTTATTTTTTATGCCAATTATCTCAAAAGCAATTAGCCAAAGCATTATTTCCAATAGGTGAATTAACAAAACCAGAAGTTAGAGAGATTGCTACAAAACTAGATTTGGTTACAGCAGATAAAAAAGATTCTCAAGGTTTATGTTTTATTGGAAAAGTGAGATTGCCTGAATTTCTTCAGCAAAAACTAAAACCAAAAGAAGGTGTTATTGTGGAGGTTCCTAAAGATTCAGAGTTGTATCATTCAGAAACTCCTAAATTTGATTCTAAAGAAGGTGAATTAGAATGCTTTGCAAGGCGAATTGAGTATTCTGTAACTGATGGATCAGTTGTTGGAAAACATCAAGGTGCTCATTATTTTACAAAAGGACAACGAAAAGGTCTCGCTGTTGGTGGCACAATTGAACCACTTTTTGTTATAGAAACTGATGTGAATCAAAATGTGATTTATACTGGTCAAGGTAAAAGTCATCCAGGTTTATTGAAAACGACCTTATTTGTAACTAATGAAGAATTGCATTGGGTTCGTGAAGATTTAACGATTGCTGATGGTGAATCTATGACAATAAAAGCCAGAATTCGTTATCGCCAAACACTTGAAAATGCAACAATTTATAAAGTGAATAAAGGACTTTTTGTTGAATTTGAAACGCCTCAATCTGCAATTACTGAAGGACAATTTGTAGCTTGGTATTTAGAGGATGAATTAGTAGGTTCAGGAGTTATTTCTTAAATTGCAGTAAAAATTACCCAAATAATTGCAAGATGAAAAAACTATTACTCTTAGGCATATTACTTTTTCAATACTTGTCTTTTGCACAAGAACATGCTTGGGTTTATCTTACAGATAAAGAAAATGTAGCTGCTTCAATAGCTAATCCAATCTTAATTTTAACTCAAAACGCAATCGATAGGAAAGCAGATAAGAACATACCTATTGATGAGCGTGATGTTCCTGTTAACGAAAATTACATTACGCAACTTAAAAGTGAAACCGGAATTATAGTCATGGCAAAATCAAAATGGTTTAATGCTGTGTATGTGATAGGATTAGAAGAAGTCAATATTAGTGATCTTATGGATTTAGACTTTGTTGAATCTATTGATTTTGCTAATAAACAACTTAATGCAGAATCACGAATCGCTTTGAATAATAATAAATTTGAAATCGAAGAAAGTCTTATCGATTTCGATTATGGTAATACTCTAAATCAAGTAGAAATGATAGGTGTAGATCATTTACATCTGTCAGATTATACAGGAGAAGGTGTTGTCGTTGCCGTTTTAGACGCAGGCTTTCCTAATGTTGATACTATCGATGCTTTTCAGCGTTTAAGAGATAATGATGATTTATTAGGAGGCTATGATTTTGTTAGTCGAAACAGTAATGTTTACGAATATGATGGCAACGAACATGGTACAAGAGTATTAAGTGATATGGCTGGTTTTATTCAAGATGAATTTGTAGGTACTGCTCCAGATGCGTCTTATTATTTGTTTAGAACTGAAGATTCTTCAGGTGAAATGCCAGTTGAAGAAAGTTATTGGGTTGAAGCTGCTGAACGTGCAGATAGTCTTGGTGTACATATAATAAATTCGTCTTTAGGCTATCGCGTATTTGATAATGACAACTATAGCTATATGCCAAGTGATATGAATGGTACCACCGCTTTTATTACAAAAGGCGCAAATATTGCTAACGAAAAAGGAATTCTTGTTGTAAACTCTGCAGGTAATTCTGGTAATAGTGATTGGCAAATTGTTGGTGCTCCAGCTGATGCTTCAGGTGTTTTAAGTATTGGAGCTGTCGATTCAGATGGGAATTATGCATCCTTTAGTTCTAGAGGTGATGCTAATCAACCCACTCAAAAACCAGATGTAGTTGCTCGTGGAGCTTCAGCAGCTGTAGTGAATTCAAGTAATGAAATAATTAGCAATAGCGGAACTTCGTTTAGTTCTCCAATTATGGCTGGAGGAATTGCGTCCTTATGGCAAGCTTTGCCAGATGCTACTAATGAAGAAATTAAACAATATGTAAGGATGTCTGCATCACAATATAATACTCCTGACTTCTTTTTAGGTTTTGGTATACCAAATTTAGAATTAGCTCTTGACATTGGTTTGTCACTTTCTGAAGAAGAATTTGTCCGTTTTAAAGTGTTTCCAAATCCTGTTTCAAACAGTCTTAATGTTCAAATTCCAACAAGTTCTGAACCAACGAATTTGAAAATATATACGATGTTAGGAAAACTCGTTTTAGAGAAAAATATTACAAAATCAGAATCTATATTAGATCTATCTTCAATGGCTTCAGGAGTTTATATGATGTCTTTTGAGTCTAATATTGGATCCAAAACATTCAAACTTATAAAATCATAAATGGCAAATAAAATCACTGAGCTTTTCAACATTAAATACCCAATAATTCAAGCTGGAATGATTTGGAATAGTGGTTGGAAATTAGCTTCGGCAGCTAGCAACGCTGGAGCATTGGGTTTAATTGGAGCAGGATCTATGTATCCTGATGTGTTGAGAGAACACATTCAAAAATGTAAAAATGCTACTGATAAACCTTTTGGTGTTAATGTTCCGATGCTGTATCCTAACATCGAAGAGATTATGGATATCATTGTGAAAGAAGACGTGAAAATCGTATTTACTTCTGCAGGAAATCCTAAGACTTGGACCACTTGGTTAAAAGACAGAGGAATTACTGTTGTTCATGTGGTAAGTAGTGTGAAATTTGCTCTTAAAGCTCAAGAAGCTGGAGTAGATGCTGTTGTTGCTGAAGGCTTTGAAGCAGGTGGACATAATGGTAGAGAAGAAACAACGACTCTTACATTAATTCCAATGGTGAAAGAACAATTGAGTATTCCACTAATTGCAGCTGGTGGAATCGCAACTGGGACTACAATGTTAGCCGTTATGATTTTAGGGGCTGATGCTGTACAAGTAGGAAGTAGATTCGTTGCAAGTGAAGAAGCTTCTGCTCATCAGGCTTTTAAGAAGGTTGTTGTAGATGCGAAAGAAGGTGATACACAATTGACTTTAAAAGAATTAGCACCTGTAAGGCTTATAAAAAATAAATTTTTCAATGAGTTGCAAGAACTCTATAAAAAGGGAACTTCTACTGAAGAATTAAAGGCTCATCTTGGAAGAGCTAGAGCAAAACGTGGCATGTTTGAAGGTGATCTTGAAGATGGTGAATTAGAAATCGGACAAATTGCTGGGTTAATTCATGATATAAAACCTGCTGCAGAGATAGTTAATGATATGATTTTAGAATTCGTTGAAGCGCAAAAAAAAGCAAGTCAATCATTTTATTGAAAAAAAGTTATATTTATCAAAATTAATGGACTAATTTCTCTACGAATTTATGAATTCAAAGTTGCATGTTTTAATTCCTGATGGTAATAGCACATGGGCTTTGTCTGTTTTAAACTGCTTGTCTCAAAGTTCAGAGTACGAATTTTTTGTGTTGTCAGATAAGAAACGAACAGCTACAAGATTCTCAAAATATACATCGTATTATAAATATTATAAAAGAACTACAGATAATGATTGGTTGAATATTATTTCTAAGGAAATTGTAGATCAGACCATTTCAATTATTGTCCCTATAGCTGAAGATGAAATTAGATTTTTTATAACTAATTCTGATCGTTTACCGAAATCTGTAAAAGTTATTCCTCTACCGAAAATCAATGATTTTGAAACAGCTATTAATAAACATATGCTTAGTCGCTTTTTAGATGAAGCACATTTGCCACATCCAAAATACAGTTATTTTAAAAGCTTTGAATCCTATTCAAATGAATTGCTTGAGTTGCAATTTCCTGTATTATTAAAGCCATTGCATGAAAAAGGAGGTGATGGTATCTTAAAATTTAAGAATCAAGAAAAGTTGGATAGTTATATTCATAAACATTCTGATTTTAGTGATTTATTCATTCAAGAATTTATCGATGGCTATGATATAGATTGTAGTGTGCTTTGTTTAAATGGAAAAGTACTTACGCATACCATACAAAAAGGGAATTTAGAAGGGCATAGTTCATTTGCACCTCAATTAGGTTTTGAATTTTTGAAAAATGATGTACTGCTTTCCGTTATAAAACAACTCATGCAAGCCTTAAATTGGTCTGGAGTTGCTCATATTGATTTGCGATACGATGTGAAAACTAAAGATTATAAAATTATTGAAATAAACGCTCGTTTTTGGGGAAGTGTTGAAGGATCTAAATTTGCTGGAATAAATTTCCCGGATTTAGCAATTCAATTGGCAATGAATAACGAGATCGAGAATACACAATTTAACGAGATTGAGTATATGCGTTTTAAAGGCGTATTAAAATCAATCAAGCGTAAACCTTCATTTCTATTCAAAAAGAATTACCTCTTAAATAATTCTGAAACGAAATCATTTCTAAAAGATCCTTTACCAACATGCTACAGATTTATAGAATGGCTTGAGAGGCGATTTAATTTTATTCTTTTGTTTTTAAGTCAAGAATTTGCATTTTATACAATCTACTAAGTCCATTTTGATATGTATTAAATACAGTTTTTAATTCTTCAATAGTCATTTTTGCATTAAATTGTTTAGGTGTCGAATTGCGTTTACTTGTGAAGTATAAAGTTTTAGAACTCATATCTACAAAAGGGCAATAATCCATTTTATCAGTGTTTACAGATGGACCCATATTTTTGGCTTCACTCCATTCATTGTTATTTGTTTTATAACTGATATAAAGATCACCACTTCCAAAGCCATCTTTTCTATTATAACATGAATAAATTAAAAAGGATTCATCTGGAGCTATAAAAGCATTAAACTCGTAGCCTTCACTATTTATAGTGTTTCCTAAAGGTTTTGGAGTTGTATAATTTCCATTTATATATTCACTGATATAAATGTCATCTTTTCTCTTCAAAGATTTGTTGTCAAGTGTAAAGTATATGTTTTTTGAATCTGTGATTATTGGATAAAATTCATCCATTTCAGTATTTATTGGAGCACCTATATTTTGAGGTTCAGACCATTTAGAGTTGGAATCATTTCGATTTACAAACCAAATGTCAAAATCTTTAGATTCTGAAGACTTTTCATCTAAAGGCCTATTCGAAACAAAGTATAATGTGAGTCCATCACTTGAAAAATGTGGTTCAATATCAAAGTATTGTCCAGAAAAAGGAAGAACTTCTGGAATTGACCAGCCAGTATTGTTCTTTGTAACATGTACTAATGCTGAAACATCTCCCATAACACTTTGTGCCGAAAAAATGACTTCATTCTCGTTTGCAGTTAAAGAGATATCTCTAACATTCGGAAATTGAGTGACTATATCTTTTAAAAAAGGAATGACATAAGTGTCTTTAGGTTGAGAATATGTAATTGATGTAAAGCAAAAACAGAGGAGTGTAATAAATTTCATAATCAAGGTTTGGAGTATAATTTACAAAACCTAGGTATTGGTTATTCAAAAGTTTTGTTAAATAACAGCGTTCTATAAAACAACAAAAAGAGGAATAAATCCTCTTTTTGTCTGAAACGTTTTTTAACAACAAAATTTTTAAATCCCTCTAAAATAATAGCTAAAAAAGTTTCTACCCCAAATACCTAACCTACTAAAATAAGGTATTCATAAAGTAAAAATAATGCTTTCAGATGTTCTAGGTAAACAAATAGAATTCAACTTATTAACAATTTAAGTTCATAACGCTATAATTGCCAATCTATTGTGTTCCATTTTTTTACAAAAAAGAGCTATTTAACTTCAAATATACAGTAAAGACTTACCTTTGATGACTTAAAATTATAGCATTGACTTTATCAGATTACACAAAAGAATTTAAACTTAATTGGAAATTAGCTGCTCCAGTAATGCTAGGAATGCTAGGCCATACCTTTGTTCAGTTTATTGATAACATCATGGTTGGTCAGCTTGGAACAGCAGAATTAGCTGCAGTATCCTTAGGAAATAGCTTTATGTTCATCGCCATGTCTATTGGTATTGGGTTTTCTACAGCAATCACACCAATTGTTGCTGAGGCTGATGCCGCAAAAAATTTTAATGAAGGTAAATCTTCATTTAAGCATGGTTTGTTTTTATGTGCCATTTTAGGATTAGTATTATTTTTGTCTGTTTTTTTAGCCAAACCACTCCTGTATTTTATGAAGCAACCCGTTGAGGTTGTAGAACTTGCTTTACCATATCTTAATCTTGTCGCATTTTCTTTAATTCCTTTAATAATTTTTCAAGCGTTTAAACAATTTAGTGACGGGCTTTCAATGACGAGATATCCTATGTATGCTACCGTTTTAGCTAATTTAGTTAATGTAGTATTAAACTATCTACTCATCTTTGGGAAGTTTGGTTTTCCTGAATTGGGAATCGTTGGTGCTGCATATGGGACTCTTGTTTCTAGAATTATTATGGTCATTTATCTTTGGTGGTTACTTGCTAAAAAAGAGAAATCTAAAGCTTATGTGACTAATATTAAGTTATTCGTATTGGATAAATTAATGCTTAAAAAAGTAATCAACTTAGGATATCCAAGTGCTATGCAAATGTTTTTTGAAGTCGCGATATTTACAGCTGCAATTTGGCTTAGTGGTTTGCTAGGAAAGAATCCTCAAGCGGCTAATCAAATAGCATTAAATTTATCGTCAATGACCTTTATGGTTGTTATGGGACTAAGTGTGGCTTCTATGATTAGAGTTGGAAATCAAAAAGGACTGCATCAATATTTTGAATTAAGACGCATTGCATTTTCAATTTTTTTATTAGCTATTATTTTATCGACATGCTTTGCTATACTTTTCTTTATCTTTCATAATCAACTTCCCAAATTATATGTAGATTATAAGGATGCCGAAAATTTAATAGACAATATTGAAGTTGTGAGTATCGCATCTAAACTAATGATTGCTGCTGCTATTTTTCAGATAAGTGATGGAATTCAAGTGGTTGTTTTGGGTGCTTTAAGAGGATTGCAAGATGTTAAAATTCCAACTGTGATTACGTTTGTGTCTTATTGGATGATCGGATTTCCAATTAGCTATTATTTGGGTAAAGAAGATGCTTATGGTAGCTTCGGAATTTGGCTAGGATTAATAGCAGGATTAACAGTCGCTGCAATTTTATTGTTTATTAGGTTTAATTATCTAACTAAAAAGTTAATTTTGAATTCAACTAACAGTTAAGACTAAAATTTTATTTCATGGAACTTCCAAAATTCATACTAGGTGATAATACAGATCATCCCAATGCGATTTATGTTATTCATACTGAGTTTCCTCGATTTATTATCAATCTCGAAGATGATGATGTAGAATGGTTTGAAGAGTTTGATGAGCACGATCAGAAAGAAATTGAGGCAGAAGCTGAAAATCTTATCCAGTCTGCAACCGATTTTTACGATAGAGAAGTTTCTAGATACGACGACTAATGTTAGAAGAATTAGTACAATTTGATACCGAATTATTTGTGTACCTAAACGGATTAGGTACAGAAGCATGGGATGGTTTTTGGATGTTTTATACCACCAAGTTTAATTGGATTCCGTTTTATGCAGTGCTACTCTATTTATTGTACAAACGGCTTACAATGAAAATGTTTTTAGTCACGATTCTGGTTATAATACTGATGATAACATTCACAGATCAAATCACAAACCTGTTTAAAAAAGTGTTGGTCATGCGTATGCGACCTTGTTATAATTCTGAAATAAATGATATCATTAGGTTGGTTAAAGATTCGTGTGGTGGTAAATTTGGGTATTTCTCTGGTCACGCTTCTAATTCAATGTCTGTTGCAGTATTTATCAGTTTAATGTTACGATCTAAATACAAATACTTGCCATATCTCTTATTTGTTTGGGCTGTAGCTATGGGTTATAGTAGAATTTATGTTGGTGTTCATTATCCTTTAGATGTGTTAAGCGGCATGTTATTTGGATCGTTTTCAGGCTTCTTGTTTTACAGGCTTTTTAAATTTCTTCAAAAGAAATATGATGAAAATTAAGATTAAAGCTGTTGTTTACTAACCTTATAATGAATTCTTTTTTTCTTCATCCATAAGTAAGCAAAGCAATCAATTAATGGTCCAAGTAATCGATTTGTTATTCCAAATTTTGAAGTTCCGGCTAGTCTTGGGAAATGTTGAATAGGAATTTGTTTAACAGTTCCGCCTTGTAGAAGAATCATTGCAGGTAAAAATCGATGCAAACCTCTAAACATTGGAATCCGTTTTGCATATTCGGTTTTAATTACTTTTAATGGACAGCCAGTATCATCCATTCCATCATTGGTAAAAGCTCTACGAATGCTATTTGCTATTTTTGAAGATATCTTTTTTATAAACCCATCATTTCTGTTTTTACGAACACCTGTCACCAAATCATAGGTGCTGATATGTTCTAATAATGAATTAAAATCTTTTGGAGAAGTTTGCAAATCGGCATCAATATATCCAACAAATTCAGTGTCTGTATAATCAAATCCTGCTTTTAGAGCAGTACTTAATCCGTAGTTAGTATCAAATAATAAGAAACTAAAGTTTTTATTTCTATTACAAATAGATTCAATACTAATTTGACTCTCGTCTGTTGAACCATCATTAATAAGTAAAACTTTTGTAGTTATTGTTGACGTTTGAATAAATGCCAATAATTCTTCTTCAAGACGCTTTAAATTGTCTTTCTCATTATAGATAGGAATAATTATGGTGAATTTAAATGACATGACTAGAATCTTTGTATTGCAAAAATATTCTTTTTTATAAGCTTGTTGTTGATTTGGTTTGTTTTAAAAATTGTTAATTTGCGACTACAAATTGTATAAATGAAAATACTAGTTACAGGTGCAGTTGGTTTTATTGGTTCTCACACTGCTGAACGTCTACATAGTTTGGGGCATGAGGTCGTTGCATTAGATAATTTTAATGATTACTATAGCTTAGATTTAAAGCATCTGAATGCTAAGGCTTTAACTGAAAAAGGGATTCCTATTCTTAAAAAAGATTTATGTGATTCAACTTTTGCTGAAGATATGCCAAATGATTTCAATTATATTTTTCATTTTGCAGCGCAACCAGGTATTTCTCAAACGTCAACTTTTGAAGATTATTTGTCTAATAATGTTTTTGCTACCAAGAATTTAGTCGATTTCGCCTTGTCTTGTTCTAATTTAAAACTCTTTATAAATATTAGTACCTCTTCAATTTATGGTTTGGTTGCCACATTTACGGAAGACGAAGCGCCAAAGCCTGCTTCATATTACGGAGTTACAAAATTAGCAGGTGAACAATTGGTTTTGCAAAAGAGTAGGGAAGAACTACTGAAGGCTTGTTCTTTAAGATTGTATTCTGTTATTGGTCCGAGAGAACGACCTGAAAAAATGTACACTAAGCTTATTTCATTAGGTCTAGAAGGAAAATCATTTCCATTATTTGAAGGTAGTGATAAACATTTACGAAGCTTTACATATGTAGAAGATATTGTAGATGGAATTGTTAGTGTTATTGGTAAGGAAGCTGTTGTTAATGGTGAAGCTATTAATCTAGGAACAGAAGTAGAGCATACTACAAAAGAAGGGATTGAAGCTGTTGAAAAAATCTTAGGAAAATCAATAGAACTTAATATCATTCCGAAGCGTCCAGGAGATCAATCGCGAACAAAAGCTAATATCGATAAAGCCAGAAAGTTACTGAATTACAATCCGAAAACCACCTTGTTAGAAGCTGTAAAAAAGCAAGCGGAATGGTATAAAAAGAATTTTATAAATTAAGCAAATATTCCGCAGCGACAAATGGAGTGGTTTTACTATCTTCAATTAATTGTAACTGACGTTTTAATGCGTCTTTAATTGTAGTCTGATTAAAAAAATCAGATTTCAATCGGTCTTCAATAGTTTGTAATAACCAGAATTTATTTTGTTCTGTTCTATTTTGATCAAAGTAATTGTTCGCTTTTGAGTGTTCTATATAAGAACGTACCACCTTCCATAAATCTTCAATACCTTCTCTATTTAAAGCACTACATAATAGGACCTTTGGTTGCCATTCAGAATTTTTTTGAGGATATAGATGTAAAGCTCTATTAAATTCTACTTTAGCAAGCTTTGCGGCTTTAAGGTTATCGCCATCTGCTTTATTAATAGCAATCGCATCAGCCATTTCAATAATGCCTCGCTTAATGCCTTGTAATTCATCTCCAGCACCTGCTAATTTTAATAACAGAAAGAAATCTACCATACTGTGTACTGCAATTTCACTTTGTCCAACACCAACAGTTTCAATCATAATAGTATCAAATCCAGCCGCTTCACATAAAATAATGGTTTCACGAGTTTTACGAGCCACACCACCTAAAGAATTTCCAGAAGGTGAAGGTCTAATGAATGCATTTTGATTTTTTACCAAATCTTCCATTCTGGTTTTGTCACCAAGAATACTTCCTTTACTTAAACTGCTACTAGGATCAACAGCTAAAACAGCAACCTTCTTTCCAATGGAAGTGAGATGCATTCCGAAAGCTTCAATAAAAGTACTTTTGCCAACACCAGGAACGCCTGTAATTCCAATTCTAATAGACGTATTTGCGTATGGTAAACACCCTTTTATAACGTCGTTAGCTTGTTCTAAATGTTTGAGGTTTGAACTTTCAACTAGTGTAATTGCTCTACTTAAAGCAGTAATATTGCCTTTAATAATTTGAGAAATTAATTCCTGTGCAGTTGGTTTTGCTTTACGCTGTTGTTGAATTTTTGTAATAGAAGATGCGTTAGTGATTTCAGATTGAGAAACACCTTCTTTATGTTGTAAAGCAGAAGATTTCGATTTTTTGGTCAAATGCCTTTATTCCTTTTTGTCTTTTAACACCACTAAAGGTACGGCAATTTTTGTTTTGTCCCAAGCCATAGTTAGCTTAAGGTCATCTGTAGAGTTATCAAATGCAATTGTAAATTGTTCTACAACTTTATCTAAATGTTCTGTGGCAACATCTATCTCCAAAAGATCATAATTTGGATCCCATAAGGGTTGCATTTGCTCATCAACTCCCCAAGGATATTGCTTTTTGTTAAGCATGACTTTCCAGACACTATCATTTGGAACTGTCCAAATTGAATATTTACCAGAAGGCACATAAATGCCATCCACCATCAAATTTTTATTAGTTTCAAAAGTCGTTGCTTCATTTGCTCCAGTTCGCCAAACTTTATTAAATGGAACTAAAGCGCCAAAAACCTCACGTCCTTTTTTTGAAGGTCTGTTATAAAAAACTTCTAATTTTAAATCGTTTAATTTAAATTCAACAGTGTCTTTCGGACTTAAACGGTTAGAGAAAATGTCTTCAACAAAATGCGAATAAAGAAAAAGTCCAATAGCTACAATGGACAAAAAAATAAGAAGTCGTTTTAAAAACGTATTCATAATAAATATTAATTTCAAAGTGGGTTATAAAGATACTAGTAAATCAATGACATCACAATATTACTTAACGTACTTTTAGGATATCTATTATATTTTTATAAAAAAGTATAGCCTTTTTGCAACACTCTGTTTTTTGTGTCGTCTTTAAAGTGAACCGATATCAAATAGCTTATAAAAGTTATTGGGTATTTAACCAAACCAAAAGAAATTTTAGATGTTACAATCTAATATTATTGAAAAATGTAGGCAAAATAATCGCATCGCTCAACTGCAGTTGTATAAGCAGTATTGTGATGGCATGTATATCGTTGCTATGCGCTTTATGAAAGATTCAATGGAAGCTGAAGATATCGTACAAGAAGCTTTTGTAAAAGCATTTTCAAAATTAGATCAGTTTAAAGCTGAAGTCACTTTTGGAGCTTGGTTAAAACGTATCGTTATCAATAAATGTATTGACTGTTTAAAATCTAAGAAGCAACATTTGCAAGAATTAGATGAGGTGCACCTGAAAGTAGTCGACTCAAATTATGAAAACGAATGGTTAGTAGATGATACAATAACAGTAGATGAGGTAAAAGATGCCATCGAAAAATTACCAGATAAATATCAATATGTCGTCATGTTGTATTTGGTAGAAGGTTATGACCATCAGGAGATTTCTCAAATTTTAAATATTACAGAAATCGCATCAAGAACTCAACTCTCAAGAGGGAAATCAAAATTAAAAGCACTTTTAACACCCATTAAAAATGGCACAAGATCTTAGAAATTTATTTGAAAATGATCAGAAGGATTCGCAATTAAAAATGAGCGAAGGTCATGAAACGCGTTTTCTTGAAAAGTTAGATAACGCATTGCCTGAAGAAACATCAATCAAAAAACGTTTCAGCAGTTTACAAATAGCGGCAAGTATAGTTGTTTTAATTGGGTTGGTCTTTGGAGCATATAAGTTCTCACAGCAACCAAAATCGATTACAAATCAGGTTGTAACTAATGATAATCAAACCAGTGAAGATCAACTTAAGTCACTTGGAGATATTTCTCCAGATTTAAAAAGGGTTGAAAATTATTATTTGGCAAATATCAGTCTAGAATTATCTAAAATTAAGCAAACTCCAGAAAATAAAGAACTTTTTGATGGTTATGTTGTAAGACTTGCAGAGTTAAATCAAGAGTATAAACGTCTTTCGGTAGAACTTACAGAAAATGGACCAAATGAGTTAACCATTAGTGCCTTGATTGATAATTTAAAATTACGTCTTAATTTATTGTATCGCTTAAAAGAACAATTACATGATTTAAATGCTTCGGATGAAGCCAAACTAAATACTTAAGACTTTATTGAAATGATATTTCAAAACAAAAATAAAACCATGAAAACAAAATATACCACGTTATTTCTATTGCTTTTCTGTTTCACAATTTGTGTCACAGCGCAGCAAAAGTTAACAAAATTGTCAAAGGAAATTGATGTTACTAAAGATGTAATTATCGATTTAAATACAAGCTATGTAGAAATTGAAATCGATACATGGAACAAGAACACATTAGAAGTTGAAGCTTTTATAGAAGGCGAAAAACTATCTAAAGAAGAATTGCAAGACGCACTTAAAGAATGGAATCTTAAAGTAGAAGGGTCTGGAGATTATGTAAAAATAAACTCGGAAGGTTCTCACAGTTCTTGGAGTAATTTGCATAGTTTAAATCTGGATTTAGAAGATTTGAATTTAGATTTAGAATCGCTTGAAAGTTTAGGCGATTTAAATCTATTTATAGCAGAAATGCCTGAAATGCCAGAGATGCCAATGTTGCCAGAGATGCCAGAAATGGCTCAAATAGTTATGCCAGAATTGCCAGAATTACCAGAATTACCTGATGGAGTTACAAATGTAAGCTTTGATACAGAAGCTTATGAAAAGGAAGGAGAATCATATTTAAACAAATGGAGTAAAGAATTTGGTAAAGAAAATGAGGAAGCAATGAAAGTTTGGGGAAAAGAAATGGCAAAAGTTGATTTCTCAGGTTACGAAAAAGCTATGGAAAAATGGGGAGAAAAATTTGGCAAAGATTATGAAGCTAAAATGGCAGTTTGGAGTGAACAAATAGAAGAGGAGTTTGACGAAGATTGGTCGAGAAAAATGGAAGTTTGGCAAGAAAAGTATGGAGAAAAAATGGAAAAGCGAGCTTTAATTTTAGAAAAGCGAATGGCAGATCGTGAAAAAGAAATGGAAATTAGAGCTAAAGTAATGGAGAAACGTCATGATGAAAGAGCAGATTTATTAGAAAAACGCCATGAAGCACTAGAACGCAGAAATCATAGTAGAAGTTTGTTTTCAAGTAGTCATAATGTTAAAAAAACAATTAAAATCAAAATGCCTAAAAAAGCAAAGTTGAAAATGAATGTGAGACATGGCGAATTAAAAATGTCTTCAGTAATAAATAATATGAAAGCAGATATATCACATGGTGTATTTGTGGCAAATCACATTGATGGAAGCGAGACTTCCATCAATGTATCTTATTCTCCTATCGATATTACTACATGGAGTTTAGGTGAACTCAATATTAAATATGTTGAAGATGCGCATATTCAAACCGTTGGTGGTATGATGTTAAATAGTATTTCTTCAGATATTGTTCTCGGAAATCTGTTGGATACTGCAATTATTGATGGGAGTTTTGGTGACTTGACAATTGCTAATATTGCGGATTCTTTTTCTAATTTAAATATTATTTTAGAAAATAGTGAGGCTTTAATAGCGTTGCCTCAAAATGAGTATAGCGTTTATTTTAAAGGCAATCGATCAAAATTAAATAATGTAATGACGAGTAATAAAACCATTGAAAATTATCCTAATGGTAAAACGATGGTGAAATCAATTGTACTGAATGCTAAGTATAGTGATGTTGTCCTTAAAAATTAAAACTGTACATTTATCACATAAAACTACATAATCAAAACATTATGATTTTTTTAAAACAGATCACATTGGTATGTCTCATTTCGGCATGCTTTTTTTCATGTAAAACTGATACGAACACAGCAAACGCTGAAGACACGAAAAATAAGTATACTCGATTTATCATGGACATGAAAGCTGAGGGTTTAGCTACCGGAAATATTTTGGTGTATGAAGATGGTAAAGTTGTTTTTAAAAGTTCTAATGGGTTACGTTCTATTAATCCAATTGATTCTTTAAACTTCAAATCTCAATTTCGATTGGCTTCTGTAAGTAAACAATTTACAGGAATGGCTATTATGAAATTAAAGGAAGCTGGAGAAATTGAGTACGATCAAAATGTGAATACCATTTTAACAGATTTTCCTTATGATAATATTTCAGTGCGTCACCTCTTACATCATATTTCAGGACTCACAGATTATGAGCGTATTATAGCTCGAAATTTTGTAAAAGAAGATACTACCAAAACTTATATTCTTGGAAATGATGAAGTTTTAAAAGAATTTTATCGTGTTAACCCAAAACTAGACTTTCAACCAGGAGAAAAATGGGAATACAGTAATACTGGTTATATAGTCTTGGCTTCTATAGTTGAGAAAATTTCAGGACAACATTTCAGAGACTTTTTAAAACAAAAGATTTTTGATCCTGTTGGAATGAGAAATACAACTTTGTATTCTTATCAAATAGATGCAGATTCCAATATGCCGAACCGAGTGTATGGATATCGATATGGATTGAATCAAAAAGATTTGATTATTAATGATTACAATATCGTCAATGGTGTAAGAGGTGATGATGGGATTTATTCTACTTTAGAAGACTTGTACAAATGGAATATGGCATTAGTTAACCACACAATTATTCCTAAAGATTATTTAGATGAAGCATGGACTCCTGGGAAACTGAATAATGGTGATGCTACAGAATATGGTTTTGGATGGGGTTTGGTATCTAAACCAGGAGAGCCAATAGTGGTAAATCATTCAGGAGGATGGGTTGGTTTTGCTACATTTTTACACAATGAAGTAGATGCGAAAAACGGTTTCATTATTTTAACTAATGATTCAGGTGAGAATTATAGGCCTATATTAGATAATGTTAGAAATATGAGTGATGGGAAACATTATGTAATGCCAAGGAAAAGTGTTTATAAAGAGATGGCTAAACGCACTTATAATACCAATGTTAAAGATGCTATTGAATTTTATCACAAGGTGAAAACTGATACAATAGGTTATGTTGTAAGTGAAGGCGATAATAATTGGTTAGGTTATGCATTCTTAAATGAAAATAAACCATCTGATGCATTAGCCATATTTAAATTAAATATTGAGGAGTTTCCTAAATCAGCAAATACATATGATAGTTATGGTGATGCTTTATTGGTTAAAGGTGATACGTTGCTAGCCCTAGAGAATTTTAGAAAATGTTTTGCTATGGATAGTACTTTACTATACGCTAAAGATAAATCTAAAGTATTAGAAGCTGCTCTGAAAGTTAAATAACGTTATGAGAGTGTCATTAGAAGCCCTATTGAAAGCATTACCTAAATGCTCAATATTTGACACGGATATTTCTAAAAACCAATATGTTGCTTTAGATTTATCTATAACCAACAATACGCTTAAATCAATTAATGTCACATCTTCGGAAGCATTAGAAAATTACATCAATAGCCATATCAAGTCTAATGGAGTGCAAATCGCTTTTGGTGGTTATCTTGAGACTAGAAATATTTACCAACGAAGCAATTATTTCAACAATAAAAACCCAGAAACCGAACGGAATATTCACTTAGGACTTGATTTGTGGATTGCTGCTAAAACACCAATTTATTCGCCTTTAGATGGTGTTGTGCATAGTTTTAAAAACAACACCAATTTTGGCGATTATGGTCCAACGATTATTCTTGAACACAAAATAAAAGGCATTAGTTTTTATACCTTGTATGGTCATTTGAGTTTAGCGTCTATTCAGAGTTTGAAAGTAGGACAGGTGTTTGAAAAAGGCGATCAAATTGCAACTTTGGGCGATGCTTCAGTTAATGGCGATTATCCACCACATTTGCATTTTCAGATTATAAAAGATATACAGGATTATGTTGGCGATTATCCTGGTGTTTGTTCAAAACAAGATTTGGAGTTTTATAGGAATAATTGTCCAGATCCTTTATTTTTGCTGGATTTTTAATTTTATAATCGGAAAATATAAATTCTATTGTAGTAACCTTTTGTAGATAATTGTATCTTAGTAGTATAAACTAATTTAAATTAAAGGGTATGAAAATATTTTACACTCTATTTTTATTCTTCTTTTCAATTGCTCTAACTCAAGCACAAATTGTTAATATACCCGATTCTGAATTAAAACTTGTTTTAACGTCATTTAATTGTGTAGATATTGATAATGATGGTTTTCCAGATGCAGATGCAGATACTAATGATGATGGTGAAATTCAAGTAAGTGAAGCAGAAGCTGTTGAATATCTAATTTTATCAGGAGTGATTTTTGATTTAACAGGTTTAGAATCCTTTACTAACCTCAAAACTTTTAATGCAGAAAATGCTGATTTCTATGAGATTGGATTTGTAGGAGGCATACCTCAATATACAGGTATAGGTATTTTAGATCTTACTTTTATGTCTAGTGTAGAGCGAATTTTAATTACTACTGAATATCTTACTGCAATTGATGTTTCTGGTTTAACCAACCTAACTCACCTTCAGTTGTTTAATGTTCTTTATGGAAGTTCTCAAGGAGTTGGAGTTCAACCCGTTCCTGTAAACCTTCAAGATTGTTCTAACCTGTTGAATCTAAATATGATGAATTCTTTATTAGATATAGATTTTTGTCAAGTACCAACTATCGAGGAATTGAATAGTTTTGCATTGGATCCATCTGTTGGACTAATTAATTTAAATCTCAATTGTTTAACTAATTTGAGAGTATTGGATATCAGTGAAAACCAATTTGATTCGTTATATCTTAAAAACGATTCAGTTATAGAAACATTTAGCGGCTTTAGTACTTTTGGTAACGTCTTATGTGTTGATGATAATCAGATGGAACTTGATAGTCTTGGTGAAATGGTTAATAATTTTGATACTGTGACTACAACTTGCGAAGATGCAGATGGTTCAAATGTCATTTTTGGATTTATTGATAGAAATGCATCTACTAGTGGTAGTGAAGACTGCGGAACTCCTACTGGATCTAATGATTTTGTAAATCCATTGCGATTTAATGTGATGCAGAATGGTGAGTCTGTTTCTAATTTTTTGCCTGTTAATTCTGGTTATTATGAAACACCTATTGGTTTAGATCAAGGTGATTATGTGGTAATTCCAACGGTTAATTTTTCAGATGGTTATAAGGTAGTTCCTGAACAATTTAATGTCTCTTTTGCGACAAATAATAGTGAAATGTTTGAACAGAATCTCTGTATGAAACCAAGGGTTGAAACCGTTAATGGGATTGAGATAAAGTTTTTTCCTTATTATTATCCGCCAGACCCAAGCCTAGATAGGTTTGATAGTTACGTAGTGCTAACCAATACGACTAATGTAAACTATACAGGAAGTTTAAGGCTTAATTACGATAATAATTTTACATCTCCTTTAGACTATGATGTATTTCCAGATAGTGAGTCTAATGGAGATACGATTTGGAATAGTTTAACTATTGATGCTAATGATTATATTGTCATTTGGTTACGAATACGCTATAATAGCGAAAACGATCCTGATTACCCAGTTATAGATGGAGACCAATTGGTATATGATTTGTTTTTAACAGAACAAACAAACCCAACTACTGAAAGTACAGAGTCAAGTTTTAGACTGATTCAAACCATTAATCCAGATGAAGAGGTTTTAAATGTCAATGATGTTTCAAATCAAAAACCTGAGTTAGATATTTATCCTAACCCTTCTAATGAGTTTATAAATATTGAGGTTAATGAAAATATTCTGGAGATTACAGTTTTTTCAATGACTGGACAGTTAGTGAACTCCGTAAAATATGACCAAAATAATTCGAAATTAATTAAAATGAATATTTCCGAATTTGATCAAGGAATTTACTTTTTATCTATAAAAACAAGTAAGTCTACATTTACTGAAAAGATAATCAAGAATTAAATTGATTTTTTAAGTTTTTGACATCTGTTTTTTAGCTATTGATGTTCCAACTAAAAACCCAACAAAAGCCAAAGCACCATCCGAAATTGTGAACCATAGTTCTTTTGGTAACATGAAAATATTGAAAAAGGTTGCTGCTACCATAAGTAAACCAACAATATAGGCAGGAATCATACTCGTTTTAGAAATTAATCCAGCAACAAACATTCCTGCTGCAATTCCCATAAAATGACCAATGACAACAAAGATTTTTGAACCCATTGGTATTTGATCCATATTGTTTTTTATCCATTCCATATCCATAGGATTTGCATCTTCTGGTAACGGAAATAAATTTTGACCAATAAGTGATTCGAAAATATAAACAATTAAAGAGGCTACAATTAACCCGATTATGGTTGCTAGAATATTTTTCATGATGCTGTTGTTTAATTAGTGGTTTCAAGGTAATAAAAAATCCCGAACGTTTTGTTCGGGATTTTTTAGATTTATCACTTCGTTCTGAATGACACAATATTAGTAATATTCAAATGTCACTTAGCTACTGACTATTCTTCAATGAGAACCCATTCGCCTTTAGCGATTAAGGGTTCAGCTTGTTTGTATTTAACCGTTTTATTTTCACCACTCATAACATGCTTGATTGTCACACGATCATTACGACCAATTTTTGGTTTGTCGCGAACAATAGTTTCTACAACTTCTTGCTGACGTTGTGTGTTTCCTGCAGCTCTACTTTGTGCCGCACGTTCATCCATATTTGGGATTTCGTCTTTTTGAGTCTCTAATTTTTCTTGCTTACGTGCTTTAGCTTCTTGAATGTTGTTTTGAGTTTCAGTAGGTAATTCACCTTTAAATAAGAACGAAATAACATCCTTATTTACCTGATCAATCATTTCTTTAAACAATTCAAAAGCTTCAAATTTGTAAATTAATAATGGATCTTTTTGCTCATGTACAGCTAATTGTACAGATTGCTTTAACTCATCCATTTTACGTAAATGTGTTTTCCAAGCGTCATCAACAATAGCTAAAGTAATGTTCTTTTCAAAATCGTTAATTAGCTGCGTTCCTTTGGTTTCGTATGCTTTCTCAAGATCTGTTACTACTTGTAAATTCTTAACACCATCTGTAAAAGGAACAACAATACGTTTGTATTGGTCACGCTGATTTAAATAAACATTCTCAATCACAGGGAATGCTAATTCAGCATTACGTTGCATTTTTTGTCTGTAGTGCTCAAAAGCAGCTTTATATATTTTACCAGCGAGATCTTGAACTGAAAGCTTTCCAAATTCAGCTTCAGAAATTGGAGAACTCATAGAGAAATATCTAATGAGTTCAAATTCGAAATTCTTGAAATCTTCAGCTTCTTTGTTTGTTGTAGCAATCCCTTCAGACGTATCGTAAATCATGTTTGCTAAATCCACACGAAGACGTTCTCCATGAAGTGCATGACGACGACGTTTGTAAACCACTTCACGCTGAGCATTCATCACATCATCATATTCTAATAAACGCTTACGAACACCAAACTGGTTTTCTTCTACTTTTTTCTGAGCACGTTCAATAGATTTTGAAATCATAGAATGCTGAATGACTTCACCTTCTTCTAATCCCATTTTATCCATCATTTTAGCAATTCGCTCACTACCAAAAAGACGCATTAAATTATCTTCTAAAGACACGTAAAACTGTGAACTACCAACATCACCTTGACGACCAGCACGACCACGTAACTGTCTGTCTACACGACGAGAATCATGACGTTCTGTACCAACAATAGCTAAACCACCAGCGGCTTTTACTTCATCAGATAATTTAATGTCAGTACCACGACCAGCCATATTAGTTGCTATGGTTACTTGTCCAGAACGACCAGCTTCATCTACAATTTCTGCCTCTTTTTTGTGTTGTTTTGCATTTAAGACATTATGAGGAACTTTACGTTGCGCTAAAATTTTACCTAATAATTCCGAAATATCTACAGAGGTTGTCCCAATTAATACTGGTCGTCCTGCTTGTGATAATTTGGTCACTTCATCAACGACAGCATTGTATTTTTCACGTTTTGTTTTGTACACTAAATCTTGTCGGTCATCACGAGCAATGGGTCTGTTGGTTGGGATTTCAACCACATCTAATTTATAGATTTCCCAAAATTCTCCAGCTTCAGTAACCGCAGTACCTGTCATACCAGAAAGTTTGCGATACATTCTAAAGTAATTCTGAAGGGTTACAGTTGCAAAAGTTTGCGTCGCATCTTCAATTTTTACATTTTCTTTTGCTTCTATCGCTTGGTGTAAACCGTCACTATAACGACGACCATCCATAATACGACCTGTTTGCTCATCGACAATCATGACTTTATTATCCATGACAACATACTGAATATCCTTTTCGAATAACGCATAAGCTTTCAGTAATTGATTAAGTGTGTGGATGCGTTCAGATTTTATTCCGAATTCTCTAAATAAATCTTCTTTTTCAGCAGCTTCTTCTTCTTTAGAAAGTCCTTTAGCTTCAATTTTTGAGATTTCCATACCAATTTCTGGCATGACAAAGAAATCTGGATTGTCTTTACCAGACAAATATTCAACACCTTTATCAGTTAATTCAACCTGATTATTTTTTTCTTCGATAACGTAGTAGAGCTCTGCATCAACTTTCGGCATTTCTCTATTGTTATCTTGCATATAGAAGTTTTCAGTCTTCTGAAGTAATGCTTTTATACCTTCTTCACTTAAGAATTTAATTAAAGCTTTGTTCTTTGGAATACCTCTGTAAGCTCTTAATAATAAGAAACCACCTTCTTTTGTGTCTCCTTCTGCAATAAGTTTTTTTGCTTCGGCCAAAACACCAACAAGTTCTTTCTTTTGAACATTTGAAATGTCATCAACTTTAGGTTTCAATTCTGTAAACTCATGACGATCTCCTTGAGGAATTGGTCCAGAAATAATTAATGGTGTACGTGCATCATCGACTAATACAGAATCGACTTCATCGACAATGGCATAATGATGTGGACGTTGCACTAAATCATCTGGCGAATGTGCCATATTATCTCTTAAGTAATCAAAACCAAATTCATTATTGGTTCCGTAAGTGATATCTGCTCTGTAAGCTTTACGTCTAGCTTCAGAGTTTGGTTGGTGGTAATCAATACAATCTATGCTCATTCCGTGAAACTGGAAAATAGGAGCCATCCATGCACTATCACGTTTTGCTAAGTAATCATTTACAGTAACTAAGTGGACACCTTTTCCTGCTAAAGCATTTAGATATACAGGAAGTGTTGCTACTAAGGTTTTACCTTCACCAGTTTGCATCTCTGCAATTTTACCTTGATGCATTGCTGCACCACCAATTAGCTGAACATCATAATGAATCATGTCCCAAGTAATGGCTTTACCAGCAGCATCCCAAGAATTTGACCAAATGGCTTGATCACCTTGTAAGGTTACATAGTCTTTATCACCAGAAACCAAACGATCAAATTCACTAGCTTGAACAGGGATTTCAGTATTGTGAACAAAACGTTTTGCTGTTTCTTTAACCACTGCAAAAGCTTCAGGCATAATAGCGTTTAAAACACCTTCAGTAACTTCGTAGATGTCGTCTTTAATTTTATCAATAGATTCGTAGATGTCTTCTCTTTTGTCGATATCATCAGTGTCTTCTGCATCTTTCAATAATTGATCAATCTCGTTTTGTAGAGGCTTGCGAGCTTCAGCAATTTTTGCTTTAAACTCTGCTGTTTTTGCCCTTAACTCATCATGTGATAATTGCTCAAGAGCGCCTTCAAATGATTTCACTTGTTCTACAATAGGAGAGAGTGCCTTAACATCTTGTTTGGCTTTATCTCCTACAAATACTTTTAATACTGAATTTAAAAAACTCATTGGTGTTTATTTATTTTATTTAGAAACGTTGTGTTCAACGTTTTATCTTCTAGGTTTAAGAACCTCAAAGATATGATTTGTGTTATTTATTTTGAAAGATTAAGGCACAAAAAAAGTCTCTAAATGAGACTTTTTACGTTTCTTATATCGAAAAGATAATTTTCATTTCAATGATCTTTAATACTCGTCTTCATTCCAGAGATAATCTTCGTCAGTTGGGTAATCTGACCAAATTTCTTCAATGGAATCGTATGAGTCGCCTTCGTCTTCTATCGCTTGTAGATTTTCAACAACTTCTAATGGAGCTCCTGTTCTAATTGCGTAATCGATTAATTCGTCCTTTGTTGCTGGCCAAGGCGCATCACTTAAATACGATGCTAATTCTAATGTCCAATACATTTCTTAATGGTGTTTATTTTTTGCAAAAATAAAATTATAGTTCATAAAGCCAAGAAAAAATCGAATTAATTAAATAATAATTTAAAGAACGTATACTTTTTTATTGAATTTAAGCCTAGTAGAACTGATACTTTATTCTGCAAAGTGGTACTTTAAGATTCTTTTTGAGGAATCCATTTTACTTCTTCGGCTTGTAAGTCATAAGACAACTTTCGTGCCAATACAAATAGGTAGTCAGAAAGTCGGTTTAAGTACTTCAAACTTTCAGGTTGAAACGGTTCGATATCGTTAAGCGCACTTGCTAAACGTTCGGCTCTTCTGCAAACACAACGTGCTATGTGACAGAATGACACAGTTTGATGTCCTCCAGGTAGAACGAAGTGTGTCATTGGAGGCAATGCTTCGTTCATGGTATCCATTTCTTGTTCTAGTTTGGTTATATGTGATTCAGAAACCTTCGGAATGTTTAAGCGTTCTTTTCCATTTTTTAAAACAGATTTTTCGGGATCTGTAGCTAAAATGGCACCAACTGTAAATAATTTATCTTGAATATCCATCAAAACCGCTTTGTAGTGTTGGTTTATGTCTTGATCCCTTATGAGTCCTAAATGTGAATTGAGTTCATCAACGGTTCCATAACTTTCAATTCTAATATGATGTTTAGGAACACGCGTACCACCAAAAAGAGCAGTAGTCCCTTTATCACCTGTTTTTGTATATATTTTCATATATGCAAGTTAAAAGTTATAAGTTAAAAGTTAAAAGGTTTGCTAGAAATTGTTTAAGCATAAACACTAATTTCTTGTATCACTTTCAATCAAACCATCCCTTAAACGAATCACACGTTTAGCGTGTGCAGCAATATCTTCTTCGTGAGTTACCATAATTACAGTATTTCCTGCTTTATGTATGTCGTCAAAAAGAGACATGATTTCATGGCCAGTTTTAGAATCTAAATTTCCAGTAGGTTCATCTGCTAGTATAATGGATGGTTTATTTACTAAGGCACGACCAACAGCAACACGTTGACGTTGTCCTCCAGAAAGTTGATTGGGTTTATGATCCATACGATCTGCAAGACCTACATCAGTTAAAACCTCTTCAGCACGTTTGTTTCTATCCGATTTTGACATTCCAGCATATACCATTGGTAAGGCTACATTGTCTAATGCAGTTGTTCTTGGTAATAAGTTAAAGGTTTGAAATACGAAACCAATTTCGGTATTTCTGATATCAGCGAGTTCATCATCACTCATTGTGCTTACATCATTTCCGTTAAGAATATAGGAACCTGCTGTAGGAGTATCTAAACATCCTAACAAGTTCATTAGAGTAGATTTTCCTGAGCCTGAAGGTCCCATAATGGCAACATAGTCACCAAGCTCGATATCTAAATCGATACCTTTTAAAACATGAACTATTTCTTCTCCGAGTTGAAAATCACGAATGATGTCTCTAATTTCAATGACGTTACTCATTATAAAATTGGTTTTTAATTGATGTTTCTGCAAGATACAGATTCCTCTCCATAAGACGCAATACATTAGTGCTTGTTACAATCTAACCGTAAAATTTTCTTTGACTTGTTCTTTTCTGAAAAATACAAATCCCCAAAAAAAGGTATCTATGGTTACTGTAACTTTTGAATGTGATTTGATAACCTCCCAAGCTTCAACCATATCTTTCGACCAATGAATATCATCAAAAATGAAGATAGAATCGTTATGTGCTTTATCAATTAGGTTGTTAAAATATTTCAAGGTCGCTTCTTTATTATGATTGCCATCAAGGAATACCAAATCAAAATTGTCGTCTTTTAATTCTGAAAGTGCTTTGTCAAATTCTCCAGTTATTAGAGTAATATTATTTATATTAAAAGTGCTAAGTTGTTTTTTTGTTACATCTGAAATATTCGGACAACCTTCAATGGAAATTACTTGGTTTTCAGAATGACCTATTGCTAGAGCTTGAGTAGCTATTCCTAACGATGTTCCTAATTCTAAAGTATGCTGAGGTTTGAAATAGTGAACAATTCTATAGAGTAGTTGGGTTCTTTTTAGTGTTGAGCCTGAGGTTTTTGCGATAGAATTAATGGCTCTTAAATTAGATTTGAATATTCTAGAACCTGCACCAAAGTCTGTGATTTCAATTTGTTTTTTGTTTTTTAATATGGATGCTTTATAGGTTGATAATTTAGAGTATGCATTGTATTTTGTTTTGTCATAAAAACATTTGGTCACCAAATCATAAACAAAAGGTGAATGTACACCATGTTGATTGGTGGATTTGAATAAAAACGTTATGTATTCAATAATTTGAAACATGAATTAGGATTCAAACTTTTCAGATAATTCAAACCAACGCATCTCTTTATATTCAATATCAGTTATTATTTTTTGAAGTTGTTGAGATAACTCATTTATTTTGTCTTGAGGAAGACTTGTATCATTAAATTGTTCTTCTAAAGCTTTTTTGTCTAGTTCTAAAGAGCGAATTTTACTTTCTAAGTTTTTATATTCCTTCTGCTCATTATAAGATAATTTTTGAGCTTTATTTTGGTTATCCTTTTTTTCTGAAATAGAATTTTCTTTGACTTCTAATTTTATTTCTGGAGGCTTTGAAGATTCATATTCGCGATAATCAGAATAATTTCCTGGAAAATCTTGAACTTCGCCATTACCTTGAAAGACAAAAAGGTGATCTACTATTTTGTCCATAAAATATCGATCATGAGAAACTACTAAAAGACAACCCGGAAAGTCGAGCAAGAATTCTTCGAGAATATTTAATGTTACAATGTCTAAATCATTAGTTGGTTCATCAAGGATCAAAAAGTTAGGATTCTGAATTAAAACCGTACAGAGATATAAGCGTTTTTGTTCGCCACCACTTAGCTTTTCAACATAATCGTGTTGTTTTTTTCCGTCAAAAAGAAAGCGTTCTAATAATTGTTTTGCACTAATTTGTCTGCCTTTTGCTAAGGGAATAAATTCTCCAAACTCTTTAATAACATCTATTACTTTTTGTCCTGACTTGACTTCGATTCCACCTTGAGTATAATATCCGAATTTTACAGTGTCACCAAGAATAATTTTCCCAGAATCAGGTTGCATGGTATTTGTTAGCATATTAAGAAACGTTGATTTTCCTGTTCCATTTTTTCCTATGATGCCAATACGTTCTCCTTGTTTGAACACATACTCAAATTTGTCAAGAATTACTTTATCTTCAAATGCTTTTGAAACTTTATGGAATTCTGCGACTTTACTGCCTAGACGTACCATATTAATTTCTAGTTCTACTTTATGATCATTTCGACGTTGATGTGCACGTTTTTTTATGTCTGAAAAATCATCTATCCTAGATTTAGACTTTGTTGTTCTCGCTTTAGGTTGACGACGCATCCACTCTAATTCTTTTTTGAACAATTGTTTTGCTTTTCCTGTTTCAACCTGTTCTTGTTGAATACGTGCTTCCTTATTTTCTAGATAGTAAGAATAGTTACCTTTATAAGTATATAGTTTTCCGTGGTCAAGTTCAATGATTTCATTACATACACGTTCTAAAAAGTAACGATCATGAGTGACCATGAACAATGTAAACTGCGATTTCGCAAAATATTGCTCTAACCATTCAATCATTTCTAAATCAAGATGATTGGTTGGCTCATCTAGCACTAGAACATCTGGATTGCTGATTAAAGCTTGTGCTAAAGCGAGGCGTTTTAATTGTCCGCCAGACATTGTACTAATTTTTTGATCGAGATTGTCTAGTTTAAGTTGCGATAAAATTTGTTTAAACTGAAGCTCAAATTCCCAAGCGTTATGTATGTCCATTTGTTCAAAAGCTTTTTGGTAAGCTTCTGTGTCATCAGGATTCAATAAGGCTTTTTCATAGTTTTCGATGATTTTTAATTGTGGAGAATCTGAATTAAAAATGGTGTCATTTATGGTAAGGTTATTATCAAAATGAGGCGACTGTGATAAAAAGGAGATTCGTAAGCCATTTCGCATGACGACTTGACCAGAATCAGGAGAGTCGTCACCAGATAAAATATTTAAAATAGAAGTCTTACCGCTTCCGTTTTTAGCAACGAATGCAGTTTTGTCATCTTTATGAATACTAAAAGAGAGATTAGAAAAAAGTTCTAATTCGCCATAGGATTTCGATATGTTTTCAACAGTTATATAATTCAAATCAAATTTTTTACAAAGAAAAGGATATTACTCAAAAATACTGCGAATAGTTTTGATATTAATGGTGATAAGTTATATTTGTCAAGCAACAAGTAAATTTACAATGAATAGACTATTATTGCTTACAGGATTGTTACTTTGTGTCTTGTCTACATCATGTATCCCTCACAAGGATATTGTTTATCTGCAAGAGAAAGATAAACCTTCAGACTCAACACAAGTAATGGTTGAACAGCAGAAGCCTTACCGAGTTCAGATTAATGATATTTTGAATGTTAGAGTAAAAGCTTTAGATCAAGAAACAGTAACAATTTTAAATCCAGCTGGAGATGGGAATTTAAATGCAGATAGTGCAGAACGAGCTTATTTTGATGGGTTCACTGTTGATATGCATGGAAATATTCGCATTCCTACTTTGGGTAAAATTAATGTCCTCGGATTTACATGTGAAGACATTGAAAAACGTATTGAAAAGCAGCTTTTAGATGAGCAATTTAAAGAAACTGCAAATATTTTTGTTACAGTTAAATTGGCTGGTTTACGTTTTACTGTGAATGGAGAAGTTGGTTCACCTGGAACTATAACGCTTTTTCAGGAGCGCGTTAATATTTTTGAGGCTATAGCAAATTCTGGAGAAATACCCGTTTCAGGTAATCGAAAAGAAGTGCAAATAATTAGACAATATCCTCAAGGTCAAAAAATACATACTTTAGATTTAACAGATGTTGCTGTTATGAAATCTCCATATTATTACATCCAGCCAAATGATGTTATTTATGTTAGACCATTAAAGCAGAAAACTTGGGGAACTGGTACTACTGGACGTGAATCGTTAACGACTATAATATCTATTTTAAGTTTACTAACTACTACCATTTTGTTAATTAATAGAGCATAGCATGTCAAATCAAGACTATTTAGATAATGAAGAAGCTGGTCGCGTAAGTTTTGACTTTAGAGGTTATCTCTTTAAAGTGTTAAACCTATGGAAATTTGTATTGTTAAGCGTTGGAGTAGCGATGCTAATTGCATACTTCGTAAATGTAAGAAAACAGAATGTTTATAAGTTAGATTCTTTAATTTCTGTTGATAACGATCAAAATCCTTTTTTTACAGCAAATACAAGTATATCCTTTAATTGGGGTGGAGTTTCTGGTAAAGTTGGTAAAATACTTACTGCAATAAAAACAAGAAGTCATAATGAAAAAGTAGTTGATTCACTTCAATATTACATGGAGTATTTGGAAGAAGGCAAGTATCGGAAAGAAGATATTTATAAAAAAGCGCCTTTTGAATTTATTATTGATAAAACTAAAGGACAGGTTCTTGCTCATCCAATTGGTATACGATTTATAAATAATAATGAGTTTGAAGTGTTTACCGAATTTGAAGGTGCATTTGCTGCAACTCAAAAGTATAGTGATAAATCTAAGGCTAGAGTTGAAGTGCCAGTAGGATCTTATGTGAAAAAATTTAAAAATGGCGATGTGATAGAGTTGCCATTTCTTAATGGAAAAATATTGATAAAGCCTTCCAGAAGTGTGAAGCCAGGTTTAGAGTTTTTCTTAAGGTTTAGTAGTTTTGATATTGTTGTTAATAATTATAAATCTAAAATTATAATTGGCCCAAATTCTCAAACATCTCCTTCTATTTTAAAGTTACAGCTATCTGGAAATAACAAAGATAAAATTGTTGATTATCTCAACGCTACCTCTGCTATATTGAGTATTACAGAGTTAGAAAGGAAAAATTTATATGCTACAAATACGATTAGATTTATTGATAGTAGTCTGGCTGCTGTAAATTCAAATCTGAAGGATGTCACTGATGAAATGAACAAATTCAGAAAAAAAAATAAAGTATTTGATGTTACAAATGAAATTACTCAAATTTCAGAACAGTTGAGGCAATTTGATTTAGCCGAACAAAGTGAAGAATCAAAATTAGATTATTTAAATAACCTTGAAGTTTATTTAAATACAAAAACAGATTATACAAATATTGCTGCACCAACAAGTGTAGGTATTGATGAAGGGAATATTCTTAATAGTGTTTCTAAAATTATTGCTCTTGCTGCAGAAAGGCAAAATTTGGAATATACAACCAAAGAAGGTTCTGGTCTTTTTAAAGATTTAGATCGTCGTATAGATTCTGAAAAGAATGTGCTTCTTGAGACTATTGATGCAACAATGCGAACCATAAGAATTCAACTGTCTACATTAAGAAGAAATATTGCTAATTTAGAAGCTAAGTTGAGTGGTTTACCAGAAGATCAGCAACAATTCTTAAGAATTCAAAGAAAACTTGATATTAGTCAAGAAGCTTATAATATATATACAGCAAAACGTAGTGAGGCTGCAATTGTTAAGGCAGCAAATATTTCTGATCTTACTATTATTGATGAAGCAAAAGACATTGGTGGCGGATTAATCGGACCTAATAAGTCACTTAATTATATGATGGCATTAATGATGGGGTTCTTTATTCCTATGTCCTTAATTTTTATTGTTTTTCTATTAGATAATACAATACATGGATCTGATGAAATTGAACAATTGTCCAAAATTCCAATTTTAGGTTTAATAGGTAAGTATAATTATAAAAACAACTTAATTGTTTTTGAAAAACCTAAGTCGGCTGTTTCTGAATCCTTTAGAGCAATTAGGTCTAGTTTGCAATTTATATATAAAAAACAGAACAATGATTTAGGTAAAACTGAAGGAAAAACATTAATGATTACGTCATCAGTTAGTGGTGAAGGTAAGACTTTCTGTTCAATTAATATTGCTACTGTGTATGCCCTGTCTGGTAAGAAAACTATATTGTTAGGTCTTGATTTACGTAAGCCTAAAATCTTTGGTGATTTTAATATTGATAATGATTTAGGTGTTGTAAATTACTTAATAGGAGAACATACCTTTGAAAAAGTAAAATACTCAACTCAAATTGAAAATTTAGATATAGTCCCATCTGGACCAGTGCCACCTAACCCTTCAGAACTTTTAATGTCTGATAAGATGCGTGATCTTATAACCAATCTCAGGAAAGAGTATGATATGATTGTTCTAGATACGCCTCCACTAGGATTAGTGACTGATGCTCTTGAACTGACACAATACGCTGATGCAACTATTTTTATGATTCGTTTAGATTATACTAAAAAGGGCATGCTGTCTCTAATAAATGCCAAGCACAAAACAGGTGAAGTAAAAAATATAAGTTTTGTATTGAACTTCTATAAACATAAAACAAACCATAATTATGGTTATGGTTATGGTTACGGTTATGGTTACGGTTATGGTTATGGTGTTTACGGAAATGCTTATCATGAAAAGGATAAAAAGTCAATTTGGAAACGGATAAAAAAAGTCTTTAGTCGCGCTTAATTGTGATCACAAAAACTCAACTTAAGGTGAAACGCTTTTTTGACTTAGTATTAGCAATCTTACTAATCCCAGTGTTGATTATACCTATCATGTTTTTTGTTGTCATCGCTTCTATAAGTACACGTCAGTTTGGATTGTTTTTACAGAAAAGAGTCGGTCAGCATGGTAAACTATTCGATATTTATAAAATAAGAACCTTGCGTAAAGGAAAGCATGTTTTGGGGCATCTTGATTTAAGTGCAACACGCTTCGGGAAGTTTTTAAGACATTACAAACTAGATGAGTTACCGCAAATTTTTAATGTTCTTATAGGAAATATGGGATTTGTTGGTCCAAGACCAGATGTTATTGGTTTTGCAGATAAGTTAGAAAATGAAGATAGGATAATTTTAAAAGTTAAACCTGGTATAACAGGTCCAGCAACTTTAAAGTATAAAGATGAAGAAACCATTTTGTCACAACAACTTGACCCGGAAACATACAATAGAACGATTATTTGGCCAGATAAGGTCAAAATAAACAAAAAATACATTGAGAATTATAGTTTTTCTTTAGATTTGAACTTTATTTTGAATTCGATAGTAAATAAAAGATGAATAATACACATAAAATAACAATTTTGGGCCTAGGTTATGTAGGCTTACCTCTTGCAGTTGAATTTGCAAAAAAATATATGGTAATTGGTTTTGATATTAATGAGAAACGTATCAAAGAACTTAATAATGGTGTCGATAATACATTAGAAGTTGAAGATGATCTTTTGAAGTCTGTACTGACCTCAGATCCAAATTCTAAAACCGGACTTTTTATTACCAATGATACTAATCATACAGCAGATTCTAATATATACATTGTTACTGTTCCAACACCTACAGATGAGCTTAAAAGACCAGTCTTTACGCCATTGATTAAGGCAAGTGAAAGTGTTGGTAAAGTGCTTAAAAAAGGAGATATTGTTATTTATGAATCTACAGTATATCCTGGAGCAACAGAAGATATCTGTGTGCCAATTTTAGTAGAACATTCTGGATTAAAATACAACGATGATTTCTTCGCTGGCTATTCTCCAGAACGTATTAATCCAGGAGACAAAAAACATACTGTAACTAAGATTCTTAAAGTAACTTCAGGTTCAACTCCTGAAATTGCAATTGTAGTTGACGATTTATATAAAAGTATAATTACTGCAGGAACGCATTGTGCTCCTTCAATAAAAGTAGCAGAAGCGGCTAAGGTTATCGAGAATTCTCAAAGAGATATCAATATTGCTTTTGTTAATGAATTATCTAAAATATTTAGATTATTAGATATCGATACTAAAGCGGTGTTAGAAGCTGCTGGAACAAAATGGAATTTTATAAAGTTTAGTCCAGGTCTTGTTGGAGGGCATTGTATTGGTGTCGATCCATATTACTTAGCGCAAAAAGCTATTGAGTCTGGTTATAATCCTGAAATTATTCTTGCTGGTCGTAAAATGAACGATAGCATGGGATCATATGTTGCTCAGGAAACTGTTAAAATGATGATTCAAAAAGGCGCTAGAATTAAAGATTCAAATGTTTTAGTTTTAGGGATTACCTTTAAAGAAAACTGTCCAGATATTAGAAATTCAAGAGTCATAGATATTATTGAAGAATTTGAAACATACAATGTTAATGTGGATGTTTTTGATCCTTGGGCTTCTAAAGAAGAAGTAAAGCATGAATACGGTTTTGATCTGTTAGATGATACTTCAAAATTAAAATCGGATTACGATGCTATTGTACTCGCTGTATCTCACAATGAGTTTTTAAAATTAGATTTACAAAAAATGAAATCAGATATAGGTGTAATTTTTGATGTAAAATCATTACTTCCTATACATACGGTAGACGCAAGATTATAATGTACGAAAATAAATACCATTCAGTCAATTTAAGTCAGTTATCATTCCTTGTGACAGGAGGAGGAGGTTTTATAGGTTCTAATATTGTAGAATACCTTTTAAAATATGGAGCTAAGAAAGTGCGTGTTCTTGACGATTTTTCAAATGGTCATCGCGAAAACTTATTAGAATTCCATAGTAATCCTTCTTTTGAATTATTGGAAGGTGATATTCGAGATTTACAAACGTGTAAAGATGCTATGGATGGCATTGATTACGTAACACATCAAGCGGCTCTTGGTTCTGTACCTCGTTCTATAAATGATCCTGCTACTACTAATGCTGTAAATATTTCAGGGTTTTTAAATATGATGATTGCTTTAAAAGATTCATCTTCAGTTAAGAGAATGGTTTATGCTGCATCAAGTTCAACTTATGGAGATAGTATTGAACTTCCAAAAGTTGAAGATAATATTGGTAAACCTTTATCTCCTTATGCGGTTACTAAATATGTAAATGAATTATATGCTGATGTTTTCGGAAAAACGTATGACACTGATGTGATTGGTTTAAGGTACTTCAATGTATTTGGACCAAAGCAAAGTCCAGATGGTGCATATGCTGCGGTAATTCCTTTGTTTATGCAAGCATTAAAAGATAATGATGCTCCTAATATCAATGGAGATGGAGAGCAAACGCGCGACTTTACTTTTGTAGATAATGCAGTTCAAGCTAATATAAAAGGATTTTTTGCTTCTGAAGCTGCTAAAAATCAAGTGTTTAATGTGGCCTGTGGTGAGCGTATTACAGTGAACTATTTATGGGAATCGTTAAGAATTGCTGCTAACTCTGAATTAAAAGCAATTTATGGACCACCAAGACAAGGTGATGTTCGAGATTCTTTGGCAAATATTTCTAAAGCTACATCTTTAATAAACTATAAACCAGAATTTACTGTTAGACAAGGTTTGGCCATTACATACAAATGGTTTGAAGAGCATTAATCTTTAATAAAATACGAGTTATATAATTGTCATAAATTTATTAATATTGCCATATGAGCTTTATAAGTAAATTATATGACAAGAAAATATCTTCAAAAGGGCTTGGTGTCTTTAGAATTTTATTTTCATCTGTTTTTTTATTAGAAGTTATCAGAATATTTAAATTTAGACAGTTATATTTTGATCCTATTCCTTTTATTCAAACGAGTGCATTAAGTGAAGAGGTCCCTTTTGTGATTTGGATGATTGCATTATTTATGCTTGTAATAGGTGCGTTTACAAGAGTAGCAGCACTAATTAATTACATATTCATTCTTATTTATATTTCTTCAATAGGTGTATTTGAATATCATATGGACTACACCTACACTGGAGTGAGCTTTATGTTTATATTTCTTTCTGTTTCAAAATCGTATTCTTTTGATCGATTGGCAGAAAAACTTAAATTTTCCAATCTTACTTATGTACATCAACCAAAAGAGAGTACATCTGTAATTAATTATTGGTTAGTCCTATTTGTTGGTATAGGTTTAGTGTATTTGGATTCGGTGTTTTTTAAATTGAATTCTAAGATATGGACAAGTGGTTTAGGAATGTGGTATCCAGCGTCTTTACCTCAAATGACTATTTTTAATAATCAATGGCTATTAAATCAAGAGTTTTTAATCAAGTTTCTAGGTTACCTCACATTTGCATTTGAAATTGTATTTCCTTTTTTGTTTTGGATGAAAAAACTAAGAATCCCATTATTAATTATTGGAATTGGACTGCATTTAGGGATTTTAATAGAGTTTCCTATTCCGTATTTCGGATTAGGTGTTATAGCTGTATATGTACTATTGATTCCTAATCATTTATGGAAAAGATTAGAAAGGAAAATTAAAGCAAAAAAGCCTAACCTTATCTTGTTTTACGATGCAGAATGTCCATTGTGTATGAAAACACGAATTGTATTGTCTTTTTTTGACGTTTTTAATACATTAGAATTTAATTCAGTTCAAGAAAGTTTTGATAATCATGACTGTTTAAGAGATTTTTCTAAAGAGGAACTGCTAAATAACATTCATGCAGTTAATAGGAAAGGGAATGTGTATTCAGGAATTGAAACCTATAAAAAAGCTTTTCTAATAGTGCCAATGTTTTTTGTTTTTGGTGTTTTATTATATATTCCAGGTCTTTCACACATCGCAAAAAAAATCTATAATTACATTGCGAAAAATAGAAAAGTAGAACGATGTACTGCTGAGAATTGTGGGTTTTTGCCAGCTCCTCAAAAAACAGATACAGAAATGCTCATGTTGTTGCATAATTTTAAGCTTAAGGATCTTAAAATAGTAACTTTAAAACTATTTGTTGTTGGTATTATTATGTTGCAGATACTTGTGAATTTTAAGCAACCATTTTCTAATGATCTTGCTAACGCTATACATAATAAGATAAGTAATGCTTCTTCTAAATTATTAGGTGTGACTGAGCATGGTGTGTTTATGGATGGACATTATAAAGATTATAATAAAATTTTTACAATATCTTACAATGATGAACTACTACCATTTTATCATAAAAATGGGATGCCAGATTATTATATAAGAGGAGGTTCTTGGGTTAATTTTAGTTTTAGAGTTAATAAAGGAGGTAGAGATGCAAATCATATAGAATTAAGAAAAGGTTTAGAAAGGTATGTTGCATTTTGGGCTTATAAAAATAGTGTTGGATTGGATAATACAACATTTAAATTACTTAGAAAAGACATTGATTTGCCTTCAGGCTGGAAGTTAAATTCACTTCAAGATAATTTAAAAACTCCTTGGGTTGAAGTTGGAAAAATGACCTGGAAGAATAGTCAAGCAACATTTCAATTGTTAAAGTAGCATTATTCAAAAGTTAGTACTTTAAAGAATGAATAAAAAAAAGAGGTTGTTTTTTAATGGACTAAATGAATTAAGAGCAATAGCTGCTTTAAGTGTTTTAGTTCATCATGTTGAACTCTATAAATACAAATCAAAATTACATTCACTTTATGATTTCGGAGGTTATATGAGGTCATTTATCAGTGATTTAGGGAATAATGCTGTTTATTTATTTTTTGTTCTATCAGGTTTTTTAATTACATATTTACTAATTGAAGAAAAAAATGAAACTGGAAAAATATCTATTTATAAATTTTATGGTCGTAGAATTCTAAGGATTTGGCCTTTATATTTTATTGTAGTCATTATTGGCTTTTGGTTGCTACCATTTTTATATGAGAATTTCACAAGTTTTTTTCAAGAACAATATTTCTATAATCAACGTATAGAATCATTGATATATGATGGCAACTTAGTTCTTTATTTGTTTTTTATGTCCAACATAGCATTGGTGTTATATGGTCCTGTTGCAGGTTCTGCTCATTCAAGGAGTGTTAGCGTAGAAGAACAGTTTTATGTAGTTTGGCCTTGGATCATAAAATTGTTTTATAAAAATTTATTAGAAGTATTGTTGTTAATTATTTTTGGAGGTATATTATTTAAATATGCGTTTCCCGAAACACTTATTAAAAAATTATATAGCGTTTCAAAAATAGATTTTATGGCTATTGGAGCCTTATTTGCATATATTTATAGATATCATAAGGAAAAGCTAATCTTGTTACTTAAAAAGAAGGTGTTTTTAATAATTTTAATTATTAGTATTGTGGCACATTTGTTTTTTGAAATTACAAGTACTACACAAGCTTTAACTTTTGGATTACTAATAGTATGTTGTATTGAATGGAATTTTAAGGTGAGTATTTTATCCTATTTAGGGAAACTGTCTTACGGCATTTATATGTATCATCCTTTAATGATGTATTTGTCTTTTTCAATCATGAATAAATTGAATATTTATAATTCTATGTCTTATAATGTATTAGTCTATTCACTAGTTTTAGGTTTAACCTTTTTAGCTAGCTATGTGTCTTATAATTATATAGAACTGTTTTTCTTAAAAATAAAATCAAAGTTTTCACCCATAAAAAGTGGAAACAGTTAATATAACTTTGGTGGACATGAACAAGCATTTAATCATAGGTTCAAATAGTTTTTTAGGTGTTGCTTTATCAAAAGCACTTCATAAATCTAATGAGACTGTCTTAGGTGTTTTTCATGAAAATAAGAACAATCTTTTTGAGGAAATTGATCACATACCAATTACCAAATTGAAGAATTTAAATTCCGATTTCAATGTTGTATACATCATTAGTGCTTTTGTGCCAGATTCAAAAGATAAAGACATAAAGCAAAGATTAATTGACGTTAATCAAGAGTTGGTCGCAAGAATATGTCATCAATTTAAAAATGCTAAAATTGTATATTGTTCTAGTGTTTCGGTTTATGGTGCAACCAATGGCATTTTAAAAGAAAAGAGTGATTGGTCTCCTGAGTCACCATATGCTGAATCAAAACGATTTGGAGAGAAAATTGTAATGAAGCACGATAAATATGCAATTGTAAGAATTTCATCTATGTATGGGATTAATATGAAACTTTCAACGTTTTTACCATTGGTTATTAAATCGGCTATAAAAAATAATCAAATCAAATTGTATGGAGATGGTAAAAGAGAGCAAAACTATATTCATGTAAATGATGTGGCCAATTATTTAATTGCGGCTTCAAGATATAGTGTGAATGCTACTTTTTTAGCAGTGAGTCCAATTTCAATTTCTAATTTAGAAGTTGCAAAAACTATTAAAAAAGTTTTAAAAGATATAAATATCATATTTGAAGGAGAAGATAATTCAAAATCATACTTTTATGATAATTCTGTAACCAATAAAAAGTTAGAAATTAGAAATAGAAAAGAGTTTAAAACAGAAGTGAAAAGTATAATTGAATGGATGAAAAAAGGATTATAGTTACTGGAATTGGAGGAAACGTCGGACAAGGTGTTATAAGAAATATTAGAGCAACTCACTTTAATATTAAAGTAATTGGCACTAACGTTGAAGATTTTTCAGCGGGTAATCATTTATGTGATGTTTTTTATAAAGTGCCTTTTGCATATGATGAAGCGGCTTATATTGCATCAATTAAAGATATTGTGGTAAAAGAACACATTGATCTAATTCTTCCTACGACAGATTTTGAAATATTTTATTTATCCAAACATCAAAATGAAATTTCTTGTGAAATTGCTGTTTCAGAAAATAAAACTGCTGCATATTATTTGGATAAGTACACTACTTTTTTGCATTTAAAAAAACATGATATTCCTTTTGCAAACTCCTTTTTGCCAAGTGAGTACAATAACGAATATTCTAGCTTTATTTTAAAACCAAGACAGGGTAGAGGTTCAAGAGGACTGCAAATTAATCCGAAAGATTATAAAACATTTTCTGATGATGAGTACATGATTCAAGAACTTCATGAAGGTGTAGAAATTACGACAGCATTTTATGTTAACAAATCAAATGAGTTACACGGTTTTATTACCTTTGAACGCAGCCTTGAAAATGGAACAACGACGCATTGTAAAGTCGTTTCTGTTTATGATTCTGCATTAAAAAAAATACTCTTAGATATCATAAAAGTATCTCATATTAAAGGGTCAGCAAATTTACAAGCTATTGTTACCAAAACAGGAAAAATTGAACCTTTTGAGATTAATTGTCGAATTTCTGGCACCAATTCTATTCGTGCTAATTTCGGATTTAAAGATGTGACCTATACACTTGAAGAATGGCTATTTAATCAAACACCTTCACAACCAATAATTGAAAAAGGAATAGCGACCAGAATTTTAATGGATGTTATTTATAAAAACACCAATGATTTTAAGGAAGCAAAAGATAACTCAGCAACACATTATATTTACTAATGAGTACAATTAAATACATATTGTTTGATGCGGCTAATACCTTGATTCATAAACCAAGTTTGTGGGACAATTTTGCTAATGTCCTTAAGGTAGAAGGTTATGACGTCTCAATCAAAGAATTGAAAAATAAACATAAACTATTAAGTGAGTTTATTAAGTTTCCCGATGTGACTTCGCAAGAATTCTATTCTACGTTTAATAAAGAATTGTTGCATGCGTTGGGAATTATAGAGACACCTCAATTACTCGAACAAATTTTTAGTGCATGCAAATATCTGCCTTGGGAAGTTTTTGAAGACACCAAATACCTTTCAAAATTAGAGCGATATGAATTGGGTGTGCTTTCAAACTTTAACTCGAACTTGAGGACTTTATTAAAAGATAAATTGCCTGATATTAATTTCAAACACATTATAATTTCAGAAGAAGAAGGTGTTTCAAAACCAAATATTGAATTTTTTGAATGCGCAATCCAGAAAATCGGATTAAAACCAAATGAAATTTTATATATTGGAGATTCATTAAAATTAGATGTTATTCCAGCATTACAATTAGGATTTCAAGTAAAACTAATCGATAGAGATGATGCTTATCCTATGTCAAATTATAGTATTGCAACATTAAAGGAATGCATTCAAAACAAAACACGTGAATAAAAAAATATCATTTGTAGTACCAGTGTATTTTGAAGAAGACGTTATTTCAAGGTTTATTTTAGAAATGACTGAAGAATTGAAGGCGCTTAATCTGGATTATGAGATTGTTTTTATTGATGATGGTAGTACAGATAAAACAGTTCAGATAATTAAGGAACACGCTATTAAAAATAATAATTTAAAACTGATAGAACTTTCATATAACCATGGTAAACAGGCGGCTTTAACTGCAGGAATTAAAAATGCTTCTGGTGATTATTTATTGTATATGGATCCGGATTTGCAAGATCCACCAAAAGAAATAGGGCGTTTTATTCAAGAAATTGAGAAAGGTTATGATTTGGTGTTTGGTGTAAGAAAAGAAAAAAAAGACACCTTTTTAAATAGTCTGTTTTCAAAAATATTTTGGGGAGTTTTACGACGATTTACAGGTCTTGATTTACCCAAAGGCTTAGCTGTAATGAGAATTTTTAATAGAAAATTTGCAGATAAGTTTTTAGAGTACCAAGAGCAAAATAGATTTATTGAAGGGATTTTTGTTCATATAGGTATGAAACAGTCTGTTATCACTATTGAACAACGTGAGCGATATGCTGGTACTAGTAAATTCAATTTTAGGAAAAAAATGGAATTGGCTTTTAATGCCATTTTTGACTTCTCTGAATTGCCTCTTAAAATTGCAGTTAGATTAGGAGCAGCATTTATAATTGTTGGTATATTAATTTTGTTAATTATTGTGTTTTTGAAAATTTATTTGGTCGATTTTCAATCGGGTTGGCCTTCTATAATTGGCGCGTTAATAATTGCTACAGGAATTCAATTATTTTTTTTAGGAATAGCAGCGTTATATATAGGTAAAATTTATAAAGAATCTAAAGGAAGACCATTATTCTCAATTAGAGAAATGACTAATTTTGAATAAATTATTTATGAAGAAACTAGCCATCATAGGATCAGGTGATTTAGGCCAATTAATTGCTTACCATGCCATGCATGATAAACAATTTGAAGTCGTAGGTTTTTTTGATGATTTTGCTGAAACGAACAGCTTTGTTAATACCATACAAGTTTTAGGAAAAATTTCAGACATAGAAACCGAATATAATCAAGGCGCTTTTGATGTTATTATTTGTGGTATAGGTTATAATCATTTGTCATTTAGAGAAAAACTCTATAATGATTTACACAATAAAGTAGAATTTGCTACTATAATTCATTCTTCATGTTATGTTGATGCTTCTTGTCGTATTGGTAAAGGCGTTTTTATGCTTCCTGGCTCTGTTTTAGATCTTAACACAGTAATTGATGATAATGTAGTTATTAATGTGTCGTGTACAATTGCTCATGATTCTAAAGTAGGAGCACATACATTTATATCTCCAAGTGTTGCCATTGCTGGATTTGTGTCCATTGGAATTCGATGTAATATTGGAATTAATACAACCATTATCGATAATATTGAAATCGTAAGTGACGTACAAACTGGAGGCGGAACTGTCGTAAATAAGAACATTTTAAATAAAGGATTATACGTTGGGAATCCACATAGATTTATACGCTAATGATACCATTTAATAAACCATATTTATCTGGAAAAGAATCTGAATATATCCAGTTAGCTGTTGATTCTGGTATGATCTCTGGAAATGGGAATTATACAAAAAAATGTCAAAAATTTTTTGAAGACAACTATAATATAAAAAAAGCACTCCTCACAACCTCTTGCACTGATGCACTAGAGATGTGTGCATTGTTATTAAATATTAAGGAAGGTGATGAGGTTATTATGCCTTCTTACACTTTTGTGTCTACAGCAAATGCGTTTGTGTTAAGAGGCGCAAAAATTGTTTTTGCAGATTCAAAACTAGACCATCCAAATATAGATGAAACTAAAATTGAAGCGCTAATTACTCCAAAAACGAAAGCTATTGTGGTTGTACATTATGCAGGCTGTGCATGTGAAATGGATGCTATAATGCAGATTGCTAATAAACATGATGTCTTCGTTATAGAAGATGCTGCACAGGCTATAGATTCTTTTTATAAAGGAAAAGCCTTAGGAAGTATTGGTCATTTGGCAACGTTTTCATTTCATGAAACAAAAAATATTATTTCTGGCGAAGGCGGTTTGCTTGCGATCAATGATGAGCAGTTTATTGAACGTTCGGAAATAATATGGGAAAAAGGAACCAACAGATCTTCTTTTTTTAGAGGTGAAGTTGATAAATACGGTTGGGTAGATGTTGGGTCTTCTTTTTTGCCTTCAGAAATCATTGCGGCTTTTTTATGGGCTCAATTAGAAAATAGCAAAGACATTCAAGCTAAACGAATTAAATTATGGTCGCAATACGAACAAGAATTTAAAGCTATTGGTAATACATTAGAAGTTGATTTGCCACAAATTCCTAAAGACAGTAGTAATAATGCACATATATTCTATATCATATGTAAAACAAATGATGAACGCACTCAATTAATTAACTTTCTTAAAAGTAAAGGAATCTATGCCGTATTTCATTATTTGAGTTTGCACAAAAGTGAATATTATAATGGGAAACATGATGGTAGAACTCTTACTATGACTGAAGAGTTTTCTAATCGATTACTAAGGTTGCCATTATTTTATGAACTTAAATCGGAGGATGTAACTTATATTGTTAAACAAATTTCTGAGTTTTATGAGCATTAAAAAAGTATATCTATTTTACTGTATACTATTTGTTGTTTTAGGATTTACAGCTCTAAATTTTAATTATATTGAAGGTGACGATGCTCAAACAGTTTTACATCATGTCTTTGGTAGAGACGCCTCGTTTCAGCCTCCTTATTCACCTTATCATTCTATGTTTGATACTGTTTTGTCCGCTGTGTCAACTCAAAATGAAGCCTCACTAAGAATTTTTAGTATTGTTTTTACTTTTACTTTTAGTTTGCTTGTTCTTCTTTTTATTGCTAAAATAGTTAATGAAGTTTTTGAAGAAAAAAAGAAAAATGTCAGTTGGTTTTTATTGATGATGCCTTTTGTTATACCTGAAATGTTATTTAGTGGCTTAATCATTAATCCTACAAACATTTCTTTTGCGTTAGTTTTATTATCTCATATTTTTTTAATTAAATACTTGAAAAATAACAAGTTGTTGTTCTTAATCATTGCAATACTTTTATTTGGTTTTGGTGTAAGTTTTAGATGGATTAGTGGATTTTACATTTTTGTGTTGTTTGGACACTTTATTTTTTCAAATTCTTCGAGTATAAAGACTTTAATTTCAATAGATAAACTAAAGAAAAGCTTAATTGTTTTTCCTTTTTTTATAGTATCAGTATTGTTATGGATACAAATTTCAGGCTATTCTATTTTTGATATTTACGATGTGTTTGTTCATGGAACTAAATATTTAGAAGGGAAAGAAACCTCTTTACTATCAATAGGCGCAACTGCGATTTCTTTTACCACTCCTGCTTTAGTAGTGTTACTTATATTAGGTACTATACATTGTGTTAGAGAAAAATTGTTGTTCCCCTTAGCATTGTTATTAATTTCAATTTTGCCTTATTTTACAATGGGAATTATACCAATGTACAAGTACATGGTCACTACGGTTTTACCAATAGTTATAGTGTCGGCTTATGGTTTTGTATCCATTAAAAGGCAGAGTTTTAAGTATGTTTTATTTGCTGTGATTGTGATTCCTTGGTTTATTGGGTTTCAGATAGAAAGCAATACAGCTTGGGGACCTGGATTTGAAGTGAGATCAATTACTAACAATAATATTAATGAAATCAATTTTAATCCAGATAAATCAACATCTATAAATGACATTAATATTGTTGTAGGTTCAGGTATGGCAATGCCAACTTCGGAAGGCCCTAGACCTTTATTTGGATTTGGTAAAGTTTTGCTAAAGGATTGGTGTCGTTTTGTAGCAAATAATAATATTGAAAGAGAATCTTCAGTTAATTATGCTATTGACAATAATTGTAATATTTTGCAGGATGTTAATCACTCATTTATGGCATCTAAGCTTTGTGAAATTGGGTATTACACTGAAGATAAGTTTAATAAGATAAGTCAATTTGGAGTTCATAGAACTTTTTATAGAGCTAGAGATAGTGTTAGTATTGATGTTTTTAAAAATAAAAATGCACTTTTTGATAGTCAATTAATGAATTCTTATTTGTCAACATCTAAAAAAAATAAAATTGTAATCTATTCAACGTATACAAATATTATGACGAAGTTACAATCAAAATATAAAAATCAATTTAAACAGAAAGGTGCTTTTTGGGGCATTTTAACACTGAATGATTAAATGAAAGATAGTCCTTGGCTTTATACTATTTCTTCTAAGCATAAACTTATAGATCTTAATTTTAAAGAAATTTGGCGCTATAGAGATTTATTATTGTTGTTTGTAAAGAGAGACGTTGTAACCGTATATAAACAAACCATTTTAGGTCCTTTGTGGTATGTGATTCAACCTTTGTTTACTTCGGTTATTTTTACTTTAATCTTTAATAATTTAGGAAATATTGGAACAGGAGGATTACCTCCATTTTTATTTAATCTTGCAGGAATTACGGCATGGAATTATTTTAAAGAATGCCTAACAAAGACCTCAACAACCTTTACTAATAATCAAGCAATATTTGGAAAAGTTTACTTTCCTAGAGTTGTTGTTCCTATGTCTATAGTAATCTCTAATTTATTAAAATTTGGTATTCAATTCTTGATTTTTGTAGCATTTTACTGTTATTACGTGTTTAATGGTGTTGAAATAGGATTGAATTCTAAGCTGTTTTTATTTCCAGTATATGTTTTAATGATGGGACTACTCGGACTGGGTTTAGGAATGATTATTTCGTCAATGACCACAAAATATAGAGATTTAACCATCTTAGTTGGTTTTGCAGTACAACTCCTTATGTATGTGTCTGCTGTTCCATATCCAGTTTCTGAAGCTAAAGCTAAGTTTCCTGAGAGCGTAGCTCTATTTGTTGAATATAATCCTCTCACTCAAATTATAGAAGGTTTTCGTTATATGTTATTAGATACAGGCACTTTTACTTGGTTTGGATTCTTTTATACATTGGTATTAAGCATTATCTTATTTTTAATAGGTTTAGTTATCTTTAACAAAACGGAAAAATCTTTCATTGATACAGTATAAATATGTCTGATGTTATTCTTAAAGCAGAAAATATAAGCAAACAATATCGATTAGGTATTGTTGGTACAGGTACGGTTAGTCATGATTTAAATCGTTGGTGGAATAAAATTCGAGGTAAAGAAGACCCTTATTTAAAAATTGGTGAATCAAATGATAGAAGTGTAAAAGGAAATAGCAATTATGTTTGGGCTTTAAATGATATTAATTTTGAAGTCAAAAAAGGGGAAGTTCTTGGCATAATTGGAAAAAATGGAGCAGGAAAGTCTACCTTACTAAAAATCCTGTCACGTGTTACAAGTCCTACCACTGGAGAAATAAAAACTAAAGGAAGAATTGCTAGTTTATTAGAAGTAGGTACAGGGTTTCATCCAGAACTTACAGGTAAAGAAAACATTTATCTCAATGGTGCTATTCTCGGAATGACCAAAAAAGAAGTAACAGCAAAAATTGATGAAATTGTCGCGTTTTCAGGTTGTGAACGTTATGTGAATACACCTGTAAAAAGGTATTCTTCTGGAATGCGTGTGCGATTAGCGTTTGCTGTTGCTGCGCATTTAGAACCAGATATTTTAGTTATCGATGAGGTTCTTGCGGTTGGAGATGCAGAGTTTCAAAAAAAGGCTATCGGGAAGATGCAAGATATCTCAAAAGGTGAAGGACGAACTGTGTTGTTTGTAAGCCATGATATGGCAGCAATTCAAAGCCTTTGTTACAGATTGATTGTGCTAAAAGATGGTTGTGTGTCTTATTCAGGTGATGTAGATAAAGGCATAGAATTTTATTTAAATAATACAGATATTATTGGTCTAGATTATAGAAATGACAATTGTAAACTTGGCATTCATTCTGTAGATTTCTTTGATGCTAACCAAGAAAAAATTAAATTAGTTTCTGTAGGGCAAAAAATTTTAATGCATGTTAAATATCAAAATCCAGATTGTAGAAACTTATCTATTAGTATTGGGTTTTTTGATATGTTTTCTAATTTTAAGTTCTCTTGTAGAAGCGATATTATTAACAAATCGTATGACGAATCTCAAGGAGAAGCTATTTTAGAAATTGATAAATGGCCTTTAAGCGCAGGTAAATATTTTTATAACTTAGCTGTTCATGATAAGTCGTCAATGATTGAAAACATTAAAGAAGCAGGAGTTTTATATGTTGAAAAGGGTGATTTTTATGGTACAGGAAAATTACCAGGACATAGCAAAGCATTTTATATAGATTATAAATGGATGTAAAATGAACAAACTATTAAAAAGTATTGCAAAACGTTATGCTGACAGATTGTTTCACTACTACCAGAAAAAAGAAACAACTAAAAAGGAACTGCAAAAGAATGAATTAATTGGCAGAATTAGTAGCGTAGGTTATAACCTTAGACTAAATGGAGAAAGCCATATATTCTCTAAACCTTCCAAAGTGATTATTGGAAATAATGTTCATATCGGAAATAATTTTTTTGCTAAATCTGAAGGTGGTCTTGTAATTGGAAATAATACACACATTTCTAGAAATGTTACTATTTACACAGAAAATCATAATTATACAGGAAAAGCACTTCCATATGATAATACTACTAATTACAAACCTGTAATAATTAAAGAAAATGTTTGGATTGGTATGAATGTTTCTATAGTACCTGGAGTTGAAATTGGTGAAGGTGCAATCATTGGTATAGGTTCCGTTGTAAATAGAAATATAGAGCCTTTTGAAATCGTCGGAAGCCCTAAAATCAACACCTTAAAACTTCGAGATATTGAGCATTATAAAAGCCTTAATGATAATAAACATTATGGAGGAGTTAATGGAAAACGTTTAGAAGAAATCGAATTAAATCAGTTTTTGAAATCTTATGAAACCAATCGAAATAAAGATATTCTTTTCATACTTGGAACTGGTAGAAGCGGAACCGTATCTATAACCGATTTATTTAATCAGCATCCAAATTGTAAAGCATTTCATGAAGATATACATCAGTTAATTAGAATTAGTACTGATTTAGCGCATAAAGGAGATATAGATAAATCTTATAAAGAAATAAATGAGATCTTAAAAGTTAAGGTATGGAATGCTTCTGAAAATCAGCTCATTGTGCATTCAGACCAAAGGTTTTGGAATTTGATTCCTTTTCTTTCAAATTACTTTCCAAATTCTAAATTTATACATGTAGTACGCGAACCAATTAGCTGTATTAAATCTATGGTTATTAGAGAATGGTATGCAGATGATGAATATCCTGACCTATTTTATCATGATTGGGCAAAATATAGAATTCAAGGAGATCAAATTGGTGATGTTAGCTCAGAAAATTGGACTAAAATGACACATTTACAAAAATGTACTTGGTACTACTACTTTATTAATAAAACCATTACAGCAGAACTTTCAAAATTGCCACAAGAGAGGACTTTAAAAGTTGAATTGGAAAATATCTCCGAAAAAATGCACTCCATTTTAGAATTTTGTAATTTAACTAAAGTTGACTTAAATTTTAATAAAAAGAATAGTCAAAGACAGACCGATTATATAAAATTAGCAGCAGATAATTTAGATGAAATTGAAGAAAGTGTAGCTAATGAAACTAAAAAGTATTTATAATACACTTGATTTCTAAGATTTAAAACATAGTTTATGATTACTGATTTGGTATCTATAGTTATACCAACTTACAACAGAGCCAATCTCATTAGTGAAACTCTAGATAGTATTTTGTCTCAAACACATACCCATTGGGAGTGTTTGGTAATTGATGATGGAAGTACAGATAATACCGCAGAAGTTTTAGCCCAATATTGTATTAAAGATAATAGGTTTAAGTACCTCAAAAGACCTGCAGAAAGCCCTAAAGGAGGAAATGCAGCACGTAACTACGGATTTGAATGTAGTAAAGGCGATTTCATACAATGGTTTGATGATGATGATATCATGGCCGAAAATTATCTTTCAGCACGTATAGCTTTATTTACAAAAAAAAGGAAAATAGTCATTTGTAGCGGATTTAGTACAGATGAAAATTTAAATATAACACGTGAAGTTAAATTAAAAACTGATGTTAATTTATATAAAGAATATGCATTATGGAAATTTGAAATTTATACGCCTTCAGTTTTGTTTAGAAAATCATTTTTAAAAGAAAGTCCATTTAATGAAACAATAATTAGAGGGCAAGAGACTGAGTTTTTTACACGCATTTTCTATGGCTTGAATCCAGAAGAGTATTCAATTATCAATAAGCCTTTATTCTATTATAGAAGCCATTCTAAATCGAAGACAGAACAAAGTCAAACCTATAATAAACGTCATAAAGAAGACTTGTTACATATCAGCAAACTAAATTTTGAAAGGGCCTTGAAGCTAAAAGATTTAGATCTCATCTATTTTTATTATAAGTTACTTTTAAAACAATTTTTTAGAAGTGTAGACAATGACCATAACAGTAATGCAAAACAGGTTATAAGCTTTTTAAATAGAACATTAAATGAAAGAAATAGAATTCTTAAATTTAAATTGATCCTATTTAGCAAGATTTATCTCAGTCTTAAAAAAGGAACTATTTTAAAAAAGCATTTGCGAAGCCATAAGATTTTAACTTAGGAATATGGGTTTTAAAAAATCCAGACAAGTATAGATAAACCATTCAGATATTATATTTTAGTAACTTGCAATAATAAATATCTATTTTATAAAACCTTCAAAAGAGTTCCCAAAAAAAAGAAAACTAAAAAATGGCTATAAAAACATCTCAATTTTAAATTATGCTGTTTAACTCTTTTGATTTTGCTTTGTATTTGCCAATCGTTTTTATTCTCTATTGGTTTGTTTTTAATAAGCAACTTAAAACTCAAAATGCATTTCTTGTAATTGCCAGTTACGTGTTCTATGGATGGTGGGATTGGCGTTTTTTATCACTTATTTTATTTAGTACACTTGTCGATTTTTCAATTGGTCTTTACTTGTCTAAAGCTAAAAAAGTTAAGACAAGGAAGTTATTATTATGGACTAGCATCATTGTTAATTTAGGGCTTTTAGGGTTTTTTAAATATTTCAATTTTTTTATAGATAACCTTTCTCAGTCATTTCATTTTTTTGGTCAGGATATGACGTTTACAGGTTTAGAAATTATTTTGCCTGTCGGAATTAGTTTTTATACATTTCAAACTTTAAGTTATACTATTGATGTTTATAAGGGCAAACTTGAGCCAACAAAAGATTTCCTGTCCTTTGCAGCTTTCGTTAGTTTTTTTCCTCAACTCGTTGCTGGACCAATAGAACGTGCAAAACATTTATTGCCTCAATTTTATAAGAATAGAAAATTTGATTATGCAAAAGCTGTTGACGGAATGCGTCAAATACTTTGGGGTTTATTTAAAAAAATAGCCATTGCAGATAGTTGTGCGGTTTTTGCAAACGACATATTTAATAATTACGAAACTTACAATGGTAGTACGTTATTTATAGGTGCATTATTTTTTACTTTACAAATTTATGGTGACTTTTCAGGCTATTCGGATATCGCTATAGGAACTTCACGATTATTTGGTTTCGACTTGAAACGTAATTTTGCTTATCCGTACTTTTCACGAGATATAGCAGAGTTTTGGCGTCGTTGGCACATTTCATTATCAACATGGTTTCGAGATTACTTATATATTCCATTAGGCGGAAGTCGAGGTGGCACATTTCAAAAAGTTAGAAATACATTTATAATTTTTATTGTTAGCGGATTTTGGCATGGTGCAAATTGGACATTCATAATTTGGGGTTTCCTAAATGCGTTGTATTTTCTTCCTTTATTATTGCGAAATAAAAATAGAGTTTACACAGGTAATATTGCTGAAGGAAAACTATTTCCAAGTTTTAAAGAATTTAGAGGTATGCTCATTACCTTTGCGTTAACACTTATAGCTTGGGTGTTTTTTAGAGCAGAAAATATTAATCATGCCTTTGCGTATTTAGATGGTATGTTTTCTGCAAGCCTTTTTTCACTGCCAGAAATTAGACCAAAAGATGTATTTGTATTGATTTTTGTTTTCTTTTGCGTCGAATGGTTTGGTAGAGATAAAAAATATGCCCTTGAATATTTAAATTTTAATAAGTATTTAAGATGGCTTTTATATGTTATAATTATAGTTTTAGTTTATTTATTTGGAAGTAATTCTGAAAATGTAGAATTTATTTATTTTCAGTTTTAGAAGCTTTTATGAGGAAATTTGGTTATCAAATAGGACTTTTTGTTGTGATACTTTTTGTAGTAAATTTGTTGCTCTTTAATTTAGGGAACGATTTATATTATAAAAATTATGATACGTATGCCTTGAATTTTAATAACTATTTATTTGCCGATTCACATGGATCACCACTAGGAGATCATACCCAAGATTATAATGTGTATAATTTTTCAGTAGGCGCAGATTCATATATTGATATAAAGCGAAAACTTAATTTTTTAATAGAAAGTACAACTATTGATACCATTTATTTAAGTGCAGATGAGCATATGTTAAGTCCATACAGGGAACAGTATAATAATTTTGATAAATCATCTTATTATACTACTGCTAGCGATTTTTCATCAACATTTGAATACTATAAGAATGAGGCTGCTCAAAAAATAATTTATTTTCAACCTAAAACAGGAGCCGTTATAAGAAAGTATATTGTGTCAAAATTTGAAAACCTAGTTTCATCTCAAGAAGACGTTGACGTCAAAGAATCAAACACCTATTTAAATTGGAATGAAAGGTCTGATGATACTAAAATTGAACGCATTAAAAAAAGAATAGAAACGCAATTCAATTATCTAGAAAAGTCTGTAATATTGGAAGAAACTTTGTTAGAAATTTTTAATATTTGTGAAACTAATAACGTGATTGTTATAGGTGTAAAGTATCCTTTAACAAAAGAATATTACACTGCTACAAAACATAAGATGTTTGGAGTAGATTCAATATTTAAGGATAAAAATTTAAAAATTTTAGACTTTCAATCAGCTTACATAGACAAAGATGATATGTTTTATAATGAAGATCATTTAACATTTGAAGGAGGAGAATTATTTGTTCAAGATTTATTTAAAGAGCTCAAGCAATAAAAAATGATCCCAAAAAAAATACATTATTGTTGGTTTGGTACTCAGCCTATGTCACAAACCATTCTGAAATGCATCGAATCATGGCAGCAGCATTTACCAGATTTTGAACTTGTATTATGGAATGAAACAAATTCTGATTTGAGTCATCCTTTTGCCAAACAAGCACTCAAAGATCAAAAATGGGCTTTCCTATCAGATTATGTGAGACTTAATGTATTATCAGATCAAGGCGGTGTATATCTAGATACAGACATGCTTGTGCTTAAAAATTTTTCAACGTTTCTAGATCGTAAATGTTTTGTAGGTTTAGAGTCTGAACGCTATGTGAGTTGTGGTGTGATAGGAACTGAAGCAAATCATCCTTATATTGTAAATTGCCTTCGGCATTATGATACAATTGATGTTTCTAAATCTGTGAATTATAAGGATTTAATTATTCCAAAAATATTTACTTCAGTATATAAAAGCATGTATAAAACTGAAATTCTTGAAGCAATTGAGTATGAGGATTTATTGATTTTAGATGTGAATTATTTTTATGCATATCCCAATCCAGATCCTAAAATACGTAAACAAGATGATGATTATTTAAAACATATAACTGAAACATCCTATGCTGTTCATTTATGGGAAAGATCTTGGAAAGGTTATAATGAGTTTCAATTAATTCATCAAAGAAGATATTTAAAAGCTTTTTTTAAGATGATTACGAATGGAAATCAAAAAAAAATGAAACCAAAAAAATACTATAGAAAGCTATTATCTACCATTAAAACTTCTATTTTTGGCTAATGAAAAACGATGTTTTAATAATTTATGGTTCGCTCAATTCAGTACCTTCTCCAGAAGGCGCAGCTCCTGCCAAAGTGATCTATGAAACAGTTGAAACCTTAAATAATAAAGCCTTTAAAGTCCTTTCAAATTACAATCCTAGGCTCAATCAGGAATCATATAATAAAGAAGTGTATTTACATGTCAAATCGAATAGGTTTGATGCTCTTGTGTTATTGATTTTAAAATTAAGATATCCATTTAAAAAGCGAAAGCAGAAGTTTACTACAGGTTCAGATAAGCAATTATTATATTTTATTTCTGTGTGTCGTTTTCTGCTATTTAAAAAGCATAAAAAAATTGTAGTGCATGTTAGTGTAGGTTTGGTTACAATGATTAAGCTGTTTTTGCCTAGTCGAAAAGTTGTGTATTTTCATCATGGTACTTCATTACATAAAAAGTATGATGAACAGCAATGGTGTCAACTAATATCAAATTGCGAAGCCATTTTTTCTGTGAATAAAAGAGCACTTGAAATGGCCAATCAGACTTTTAAAAAACAATTAGAACCGTCTAGATATTTTGCAATTCCTAATGCTATTATTCCAAAAGTAACTTTAAGTCAAGCAGTTGATTATTATAAAAATAGACCATATGACGAGCATGTTTTTGTATTTGCATTTTCAGGAAGAATATGTATCGAAAAAGGTGTACTTAATTTATTACATGCGTTTAAAAATGTACATGACATAAATCATGACGTTCATCTGGTCGTCTTTGGAGCTGCTGGTACAAGAGGTACACATGAAATTAAAACGGAATATCTATTAGACTGTAAAGCATTTGCCGAATCACAGAATATTCCAGTCACATTTACCGGATTTCTTCCAAATGAAGATTTATTAAAAGGGTTATCACAAGTTGACGTTCTCATTTTGCCAACAGATACCAAACATTATGAAGAAGGAATGCCATTGTCTCTAATTGAGGCTATGTCCTTGTCAAAACCTTTAATAGCAACCAATTCAGGTGGAAGTTCTGAAATTCTTAATGATGGTCAAAATGGTATTCTTATTACTTCTAATCCTTATATTGATGAGCTAACTAAAGCCATGTTAAACTTAAGTTCTAATAAAGAACTTTATGCAAAGTTTTCAAAAACAGCATATACGTCGTATATTGAAAATCATTCTTATGAGTCGTATAATAAAGCTTTTATAAAGGCATTAAAAGCAATTAATTTTTTTGATGAGTAAAACAAAAGTTGTTTATTTAGTTTCAGGATCAAGACACACTATTCCGCCAAATAAAAAAAGTCCTGGAGTTCCAAGAATTATAGAAAAACTGTCTAATAATGATACGACATCTATTAGCTATAAAGTGGTTAGTAAATATGACGATAGTTTAATACATCAAGATTATAATAAAAGGAAATATCTTCACATAAAACCTACGCTTTGGAATCGCTTTTTTGAATCCATTTTGAACAAGGTGCCACTACGAATTAAAAAGCGAGTATATGGTTACTCTTTAACAGATCGCATTGTTTACTATGAAGGTATTAAGCGACTTATTCGAAAAGAGAGGCCTGATGTTATTATTACCTTTATGCACTTTGAATTGTTTAAAAAGCTTTGCAAAGTGCATCCAAAAGCAAAGCACATTTATTTTTTTAGAAGCACAGATTTAAAGTTGCGATTAGGAGATCAAAACATCGATTTTTTAATTAATAATTCTAGTGGATTTCTAGCCAATACAAAGTCGCCAATCGAAGAGCTTAAAACAATTTCTCCAAGATTAAATTTTCCAACTGAAACCATTTATAATTCAGTTAAATTAAACGATTTTACTGATAAAATATGTGAAGAACTTTCAGAGCAATATCGGAAAACTTTCAATTTAAAACCAGACGACTTCGTTATAGGATATGCAGGACGACTCAGCGAAGAGAAATCCGTTTTAGAACTCTTTGAAGCGGTTCATTATTTGAAAAATAAGGGCTTGAAAGTCCATGTATTGGTGGCAGGAAGTATTGCGATAGAAACCACACCTAATGAAGATTATTACAATCTAATCGTCAACTATGCGAATGAAAATCTTTCAGATCAAATACATTTTTTAGGCTGGTTGCCGAACGAAAAGTTGTATGAATTCTATAATGCTTTAGATATTGGAGTGCTCTTGTCAAAATATAGTGAAGGGAATTCAATGTTTCTCCTTGAAACACTTTCTATGGGAACTCCAATGATTGCAACACGTATTGGTGGCAATCTAGAGATGATTACTGATGGTGAAAATGGATTCCTGATAGACATTGAAAACGTAAAGCAAAACTTGATTCAAAAACTTGAATTTATTATCAGTAATAGAGGGCAACTTAATGAAATGTCTACAAATGCTTTAAAATATATAAAACAACACCATACAAATGATATTATGGTCGATAAGTTTAATAACTTTATGCAAAATTTCGAATAGCAATTTTTGAATATGGATATTAAGAATCAAATAGAGTTTTATGATAAGTACTGGTCTGGAAGAAAGGTGCTTAACAATTTAAAATTAAGACGTGCAGTTAAAATTTTAGATTACTTTATAGCGGTAAAACGAGAAATAAAAGAGCCTAGAATTATTGAACTAGGAAGTGGAGATGGAAGATTTACTGCATTTATTGGCGAATTTGGTAATGCAGATGCAATTGAGCTTTCTAAAGAAGCTGTTATAAGAGCTAATGAACTTTACCCTCATGTTAACTACATTCATGGTAATGCTATAGATCATCCGCTTGAACAAGCTACTTATGATGTTGTAATTTCACAAGAAGTCATTGAACATATTGAAGAACAAGATAAGTACTTTGAGGCTTGTTACAATATTCTTAAACCTGGAGGTTACCTTATTTTAACAACACCTAATAAAAAAGTATTTGACCACATGGAAGGTGGTAATTGGTCTAGACAACCCATTGAGAAGGTTTTAACACCAAATGATCTTAAACAGCTTGTCAAAAAGAAATTCAAAATCATAGATTATGATAGTATAATACTTAATTTTGGGAAACAAGGTTACTTTAAGCTTATAAATAACAGGTATCTAACTGGGTTTTGTAACAAAGTTGGTTTAAGAAAGTTTAGAGAAAGAACATTAGGTAAATTTGGTTATGGTTTGCATCAATGTATATTTGCAAAAAAAAATATGATTTAATAACTTAATGAATATAGCAATCTACAATGGTAATTTACAGCCCACAACTTTTGTTTTAAGATTAGCTCAAGTTGTTAATGAAGAACATACAGTTTTAGTTTCTGGATCGTCACCAAAGTTATTTAAGCATCAAAAACAAGGCCTTAATTATTTGCCTACTGACCCAAGTAATAAATTAGTATTATTAATTCAGTTTGTATTGAGACTTCTGGTTTTTTTTTGTGTTCAACCAAAAAAATGTAGACACTTTGTTTCGCTTCTACGGAATTCAGATAAACCACTTTTAACCAGATTTAAACAGTTTTTAATTTGGTCAAAATTCATTTCTAATAATATTGAAGTTGTTCATATTCAATGGGCTTCACATATATTTTTATTTGAAGAAATATTAGAGCATTCATATTTTAAAACTATGGTAAGTTTAAGAGGGCGATTAATAAACATCACACCACTTGCCGAAGCCGATTTAAAAGCATTATATCAAAGAACCTTTCCAAAAGTAAATCAGTTTCATGCTGTGACACATCATATCAAAAAACAAGCAATGATATATGGAGCGGCTGAAGATAAAATTAAAGTCATCTATTCAGGTGTTGAAGTGAATTCTTTTGATGCTTTTAGAAAGAAAGATTATGCAAAACGAGACACGTTGCAAATACTCTCAGTAGGAAGACAGCATTGGAAAAAAGGATATAACTATGCTTTAGAAGCCTTAAAAATTGTTCTTGAAAGAGATATTAAAGCAACGTTTACAATTATTGGAGCAGCAGATTCAGAAGAGATTATTTACACTGTTCACGATTTAAATCTTAAAAATGAAGTACGCTTAACGTCAAAAATGGATTATCAAGACGTCTTGAAAGAAATGCAAAAAGCAGATGTGTTAGTGTTACCAAGCGTTTCTGAAGGTCTTGCCAATGTGGTTATTGAAGCTATGGCACTTGGCTTACCAGTAATTAGTACAAATGCAGTTGGTATGTCAGAATTGGTAATTCATAAGGAAACCGGATTGTTATTCGAAAATAGAGATGTAAACGATTTAGCCGAAATGATAAAGGGTTTTAATTCAATGCCTCAAGAAGACGTTAAAAAAATGACAGATACGGCATTGAAAAAAGTAATAATTCAGCACAATTGGAAAACATTCAAACAAAGTTTTAATGATTTCTATACATGTTAAATGATAATTAAAACAAACACTAATACATGAAAATAGGACTCGTCCTTCCTTCAACTCCTGGTTACTCTGAAACTTTTTTTACTTCAAAAATTAAAGGGCTTCAAGAGCATGGTTTTAGTGTTGTGTTACTAACACAAACCATAGGGAAAAATTTTGATTTATGCCCTGTTGTTAAGGCACCAAAAATTTATAAAAGCACAGCTCTTCAAATGATTGCCATGATATTTGTGTTTTTAAAATTATTATGGCATTTAAAACCTGTAATCAATTATATAAAACTAGAACGGCAAGAAAATATTTCAACCTCTCGTATTATTAAAAAGGTATATTTTAATTCACATTTGTTAAGTCAAAAATTAGATTGGTTGCATTTTGGATTTACAACTCAAGCTTTAGAAAGCGAACTTGTAGCAAAAGCAATTCGAGCTAAAATGGCTGTGAGTTTTAGAGGATTTGATATTAATGTTTATCCTGTGAAACACCCAAATTGTTATGATTTGGTTTGGAAACATGTAAATAAAGTGCATAGTATTTCAATAGATTTACTCCAAAAAGCTTATGGTCTAGGACTGGCTAATGATTCATCTTACAAAGTAATAACACCAGCTGTTGATGTTTCAAATTTTAATGCTAGGAAGGATTTTAAATCTGAAAACTCAAAGCTTAAAATTATCACTATAGCAAGATTAAACTGGATAAAAGGATTGGATCATGCACTAAATGCGATGAAGCTTTTAAACGATAAAGGTTTAGAATTTGAATATCATATTATAGGATCTGGTACACCAACAGAAATTGAACGTTATACATTTCAGTTGCATCAAAATCAATTGCAAAACCATGTATTTCTTCATGGTAAGTTATCACATGAAGAGACATTATTAAAATTATGTTCAGCTGATATTTATCTACAGCCAAGCATACAAGAAGGATTTTGTAATGCGGTTTTAGAAGCCCAAGCAATGGGATTATTGTGTTTAGCTACCAATGGAGGAGCACTCAATGAAAATATCATACACGAAAAAACAGGTTGGATAGTTCCTAAAAGAGCGCCTAGATTAATAGCAGAAAAAATTCTTGAGATTAATGAATTATCTGACAATGAAAAAAAATCAATCTCAAAAAATGCAATTAATCATGTAATGGCTAACTTTAATGTCAAAGAACAGCAAAAACAATTTGTTGATTTTTATAATAATGAAATACGTTTGTAATTAGTACATGAATTTCAAAGCCATTTAAATAAGAATACATGTTATTCAATTCGTTAGATTTTGCCATATTTCTACCTATAGTATTTATACTGTATTGGTTTCTGTTTAAGAAATCTATTCGATTGCAAAATCTATTGATTGTGCTTGCTAGCTACGTGTTTTATGCATGGTGGGATTGGCGTTTTTTGAGTTTGATAATATTTAGTAGTTTGTTAGATTATTTTGTCGCAAATCTACTGAAAGATGAGCAACGAAATTTTAAAAGAAAAGTATTCGTTTCTATAAGTGTTTTCTTCAATCTAGGGCTTTTAGGAGTGTTTAAGTATTGCAATTTTTTTGTAGACAGTTGGATTGCAGCTTGGGAAAGTTTAGGGATTAGCATGCAAGCGAGTACTCTGAATATCATTTTGCCTGTTGGAATTTCTTTTTATACGTTTCAAACTTTGAGTTATACTATTGATGTGTATCGTAAAAAAATTGAGCCAACACAACATTTGTTGCAGTTCATGGCTTATGTTGCATTTTTTCCGCAATTAGTAGCAGGTCCAATTGAACGCGCTACTCAATTATTGCCTCAATTTCAAAAAGCACGTGTATTTAATAGTGATTTTGCTATGAGTGGTGTATATCTAATTATTTGGGGATTGTTTAAAAAAGTTGTTGTTGCAGATAATTGCGCATTTTTTGTAAACCAAATTTTTAACTCTCCAGGAGACTGCTCTTCCATTGAATTACTAGTTGGTGCTATTCTGTTTGGTTTCCAGATTTATGGTGATTTTTCAGGATATTCTGATATTGCAATTGGTGTAGCGCGTTTATTTGGGTTTTCATTAATGACAAATTTTGTATTTCCATATTTTTCAAGAGATATTGCTGAGTTTTGGAGGCGTTGGCATATTTCACTTTCAACTTGGTTTCGCGATTATTTATACATTCCATTAGGTGGCTCAAGAGGTAAACGTTATACACAAATTCGAAATGTGATGATTGTGTTTTTGGTTAGCGGATTTTGGCATGGTGCTAATTGGACTTTTATAGTTTGGGGTTTAATTCACGGACTCCTATTTTTGCCTTTATTGCTCTCAAAAAGCAACAGGAATCACATTACTAAAACTCGAATCGTACTGAAGCAATTGCCAAAAATAGTTTTAACTTTTATGTTGGTAACATTTGCTTGGGTATTTTTTAGAGCAGATAGTATACATATGGCATATGATTATATTTTAAATATTCTAGAATTTTCTGGCTGGAGTTTAGAATTGTTTTACAAAAGCTCTAAAATGCTATTATTTAGCAGTATTATTCTAACATCTTTATTGGTGATGCTTGTTTTTGAGTTTTTAACTTTACAACGTAATCAAAGGGAAGTGCATTTAAATCAATTGTCTGCAATTTTCATTGTCATGTTAATCATATTTATGGGTGTTTTTAAAAATCCTTCAGATTTTATTTATTTTCAGTTTTAGTTATGAGTATTTTTCTAAAAAAAATAGGTATTTTAATTATTAGCACTTTCGTTATAGCTAATCTGTTGTCTTATATTAGTCTGTGGACTTTAAGACAAAGTAGTTTTTATAAACCTTCGTTTTTGGTTAATGCTGTTTCTGAAACGAATTTTGATTATATTGTACTTGGTGCAAGTACTGGATTAACTACACTTGATACACAGGTTATCGATTCTCTTAGTGGTAAAAAAGGTATTAATCTAGCAATTGATGATACGTCAATTTCTAGTCAGTATTTAATGCTTGAACATTTTTTGGCATTAGGGAAAACAACAAAAATATGTGTCATTGCACCAAGTTTTACATCATTTGATACTCAAATTCAAAGTCTAAATGCAAACGACTATAGGTTTTTGCCATATGTAGATCGTTCTTATGTTTCAGACTATTTTCAGTCTTTTTCTTCAGTGAATGCTAAACTATTGTCTGGAAGTAAATATTTTCCTATGTTAGGCGTTTCTTATTATAATTCTGAAGTGTTTTATCCATCACTATTAAGTGTTTTTCAACCAAATCGCCACAACCGATTTGATACTAATGGTAATTATACGTATCCAGTACAAGACCTAATGTCTGGACATATTAAAAATCGGCAATCTATAAAATTGAATTTTAAAAATGGTGCTCTAAAGAAAATTCAGGAGCTTTGTGATAGAAACAATATTGAGCTAATTTGCTATATCTCACCAATTAAGAATATAGAAATTGTAAGTAATACTTCTGATTATGAGATTATTAATCATAGTGATGTTTTAATAAAAACAGATTACTTTTTTGACAATGTTCATGTCAATAGCTTAGGACGTCAAGTCATTAGTGAACGTTTCGCAAATGATTTAAGTTCTTATTTTAAGGATTAAAAAACATCAAATTATATCAAATTAAGAATTTCTATTCAATTCTAATCTTTATATTTAACTTGCATGCATATTTTATATTTAAATCAACACATTAATGAATTTTAAGAGAACAATAAAAAGGTTTTATCATTCTATGAAACCCAAAAAAAACAATTTTGTTGAGGTTAACTTATGTGGTGTTCCTTTAAACGTTTTACCAGGCGCAGTTAGAACAAAAGTAGATCAAGATGATACTTGGTGGTTTTATCTTACTAAGCATCACAATATCATTTATGATGTTGGATGTAATATTGGTTATACTGCGTTATTAGCATTAATTCAAGATACTAACAAACAAATTGTTCTTGTTGATCCTAATCCTGTCGCATTGCAACATGCAGCAATGAATATTATTAATAATGGTTTAGGTCGTAGAGTACAATATCTCACTGCTTTTGTTGGAGATAAATTAGACGATACTGTTAAATTTTATACTGTAGGTTCAGGAGCCGCTGGAAGTATGTATGCTTCGCATGCTGAAACTGCTTCTGCTATGAATTCATTTATGGATGTGAATACAATAACTTTAGATTATATGTATGACTTTTATGGAATCAAACCAGATTTAGTGAAAATTGATGTTGAAGGAGCAGAAACTTTAGTAATGAAGGCAGCTACTAAATTAGCAAAGGAAACGAAATGTACCTTTTTTATTGAAATGCATAATGTTGAGAATTTAGGTATGGAAGCTGCTGGTGATTTAATGGTTCAATGGTGCAACGAAAATGATTATAAAGCGTGGTATTTAAAAACACAAGAAGTGCTTTCGTCTGGAACACCTATTGCTACAAGAGGGAAATGTCACTTATTGTTATTGCCTAAAGATGCAGCTTATCCAGAATATCTGAAAGCTGTAGTTCAAAATAGCCCACTTCCTAATCATATATAGTAGTTTAAATTACATAAAAAAATAAAGATGCAGATGCTTGTATATTTCTATAATAAAATACCAAAGTCATTAAGGCATAAGGTTGGAAAAGCTAAGGCATTAAAATCTGTAAGAGATTTAATTTTTAGAAATAAGGGTGTCTTTAGAGAGAGTATCGTCAAAATTAATAGATCGTATCTAGAGTTTCCAGTTGAATTTAAATTTGTAGCGTCTATAAAAGATGCCTCTAAAGCATATTCTAAAGGTGTCGAAAATACCTTGCTCAGAAATTCAATTACACTTCTTAAAAAATATAATAAAGATTTACATGACATTTCAATTTTAGATATTGGAGCTAATTTTGGTTATTTAAGCTTAGTCTGGGCAAAATCTGTTTGCAAAACAGGACAGGTTATTTCATTTGAACCTAATAAAAATGTTTATAATAGCTTATTAAAATCTATTGCGATTAATAACTTAAATAATATTCAAGTTGAAAATTTAGCGATTGGAAATGAAAACAAGTCTGTCAATTTATTTTTTGAAAACTCTACCACTTCAAATGTTATACAATCTGATATTTCTCAATCATTAGGAACTATTCAAATGATTAGAATTGATGACTTTATTAAAAGTCAAAAATTAACTCAATGTCATTTAGTTAAAATTGATGTAGATGGAATAGAATTAGATATTTTGAAAGGGAGCATAAACATGCTAAATAAATTTAGACCAATAGTTATTGTCGAAATTAATGATGATATACGAATTGTAGAGTTTTTTATTGAAAACAATTATCAAGTATTAAATGGAAACCTAAAAGAATACGATTCAAATAAACCGTTGCCACCAAATATATATTGCATTCCAAAATCAAATTGATGCTATTCAGTTTCTTAAAATACTTACAGCCAACTCATTATTTTCTAAGCTTTACTAAAGCAGGTCATTCTATATTTCCTAAAGTAGATGCGTTGCCTTCTAATATTTTAAGTCAATTACATCAGGATGATCAATACCTTTCTGAAGAAGCAAAAGCATACGATGTATCATGGCAAGCCATACAGTCAGGATATATTGGAGAAGTTGCAACCTATCAAAAGTTTGTAAAACTCCCATTAAAAGATAATTACCGTTTTATTCGAAAAAATTTCCATTCGGTTTGGGTGTTTTACGTGTTTTTATGTCGCATACTTTCATTTCATAATCCGTTTAAAGAATGTGTTGCTTGGCTAAGCACAAGAAATGTTAATCAGATAAAAGAAGTAGAAAATTCTATTGTTTATAAAGATTGGGATTCATTTCAATCCCAGTTAATTGAAGAAAAACCACTTGTAAGTGTTATTATTCCTACTTTAAATCGATATGAGTATTTAAAAGACGTATTAAAAGATTTAGAAGCTCAAGATTATTCTAATTTTGAGGTGATTGTGGTGGATCAATCTGATGATTTTAATGAGAAATTTTATAAGAATTTTAACCTGAATTTTCAAATTGTTAATCAAAAGGAAAAAGCCTTATGGTTGGCAAGAAATACTGCTATTAAAACAAGTAAAGGCGATTGGGTTGCTTTGTCTGAAGATGATGTTCGGATCGGTCCAGATTGGATAAGTATGCACCTAAAATGTCTCGACTTTTTTAATTCTAAGATTTCTGCAGGTGTATTTTATCCTGAAGGTCAGTACATACCAAAATCTCGTTCGTTTTTTGCAGTTGCGTCTCAATTTGCAACAGGAAATGCAATGCTACATAAAACTGTTTTTAAAAATGTAGGTTTATTTGATCGTCAGTTTGAAAAGCAGCGAATGGGAGATGGCGAGTTTGGAATGAGGCTTTATTTAGAAGGATTGAAAAGCATTTCAAATCCGTTCGCTTCTTGTGTCGATGTAAAAGCAGGAACTGGAGGATTAAGAGAAATGGGAAGTTGGGATGCGTTTAGACCTTCAAACTTTTTAGCTCCAAGACCAATACCAAGTGTTTTATACTATTTCAGAAGGTATTTTGGGAATTCGTCAGCTAGACTAGCATTGTTAAGAACTGTGCCAATCTCAATTATGCCATACCAATTCAAAAAAAATAAACCATTATTGTTTGTCGGACTAATAGTAACAATTTTAATATTGCCAATAGTTGTGTTTCAAGTATGGAAATCTTGGAATTTATCTAGTAAAAAAATAAAAGAAGGCGCTTTAATTGAAGTCTTAACATGATCACATTGAAGTCAAATATTGTAATCGTAACATCAGAATTTCCACCACAACCTGGAGGAATAGGAAATCATGCGTATAATTTGGCATTGCATTTAAGCAACCTTGGTTATCAAGTTAAGGTAATTGCAGATCAACGTTCAAAAACAGGTGACGAAGAATTAGAATTTGATAAATCATTACCATTTTCTGTAGAGCGCATCAAATTGTATAAGTTTCGATTTATAATGTATTTAAAACGGATTATACTTACTATTAAATACATTAAAAGTGCAACGTATTGTATTGCTACTGGGAAATTTTCCTTATGGAATGTTGCTTTTTGTAGACTTTTTTTTAATCGAAAAACTATTGCAGTAGTTCACGGAACTGAAGTTAATTTTAAGTCTGCTTTGTTGCGAAAATCTATTAATTTTTCACTGAAACGTTTTGATGAAATTGTAGCAGTTTCTAATTATACCAAAAGTCTGATTTCGCATTTGAATAAAAAAATTATTGTGATTCCAAATGGTATTACAACATCAGAATGGAAGAATTCAAAGGAGAAAATTAAACTCAAAGGTCAGCCAGTTATAACTACGGTTGGTCGTGTGAGTTCTAGAAAAGGTCAGTTAAATGTCATTCAACATCTTCCACAACTTGTAAAACAATTTCCTGAGTTGCATTACCATTGTGTAGGTATTCCTACTGAAGCTGATGCGTTTATTAAGGTTGCAGAATCCTTAAAAGTTGCGTCTTATGTTACGTTTCACGGCAGTGTAACAGAAGATGAATTAAAACAATCAATAGAGGCTACAGATATTTTTGTAATGTTGAGCACAGAAAGTATGACAGGTGATGTTGAAGGATTCGGAATAGCGATCTTAGAAGCTAATGCCATGGGAATTCCTGCAATAGGTGCTAAGGGCTGCGGAATAGAAGATGCCATAAATAATGGTAAATCTGGATTTTTAATTGATGTTAAAAACACCAACGAGTTTAAAGAGCGTATTTTACAAATACTTCAGAATACCACAAAATTTAAAACTGAAGCTGTGACTTGGGCAAACACTCATGATTGGTCACATATAATTAAACGCTATGAAGAATTATTTTAGACGAGTCAAAACTCTATAAATTAATATTAAGGAATTAACCAATGATTTTTAACTCATTAGACTTCGCTATTTTCTTGCCAATCGTCTTTGTACTGTATTGGTTTGTGACAAATAGAAGTTTGAAACTCCAAAATGTATTGCTTGTCGTTTCTAGTTATTTCTTCTATGGATGGTGGGATTGGCGTTTTTTATCACTGATTCTTTTTAGTACACTAGTTGATTTTTTTGTTGGAAAAGCAGTGGCAAAAGAGCAAGGTAAAACTAAAAGGCGAATGTTGCTTTGGATTAGCATTTTAGTGAATATTGGGTTTCTAGGTTTTTTTAAATATTACAATTTTTTTCTAGATAATTTTGTGTCAGCTTTTTCGTTTTTTGGAAATGAAATCAATGCCAATTCATTAAATATTATATTACCAGTAGGTATTAGTTTTTATACCTTTCAAACACTTAGTTACACTATTGACGTATATAATAGAAAATTAAAACCTACCCAGGATTTTATTTCATTTGCAGCTTTTGTTAGCTTCTTTCCACAATTAGTCGCAGGTCCAATTGAAAGAGCAACAAATTTATTACCTCAGTTTTATGCGAAAAGAAAATTTAAATATGCCAACGCAGTTGATGGTTTACGTCAAATACTTTGGGGTTTGTTTAAAAAAGTAGTGATAGCAGATAATTGTGCCAAATATGCCAATTATATATTTGATAATTCAGCAGATTTAAGTGGAAGCACTTTAGTTTTAGGTGCTGTCTTTTTTACATTTCAAATTTATGGAGACTTTTCTGGGTATTCTGATATAGCCATTGGTGTTTCTAGGTTGTTTGGTTTTAATCTAAAACAAAATTTTGCATTTCCTTATTTCTCAAGAGATATTGCTGAATTTTGGAGACGATGGCACATGTCATTGTCAACATGGTTTAGAGATTATCTTTACATTCCGCTAGGAGGAAGTAGAGGAACATTAACTAAGACCATTAGGAATGTTTTTATCATTTTTATTGTAAGTGGGTTTTGGCATGGTGCTAACTGGACATTTATAATTTGGGGCGCATTAAACGCGCTGTATTTTTTACCCATATTGCTTACAAAAAATAATCGCAATCACTTAAATACAATAGCAGAAGGCAAATACTTGCCAAGCTTTAAAGAGTTTAGCTTAATGTTTGTGACCTTTGCTTTAACAGTTTTTGCATGGATCTTTTTTAGAGCAGAAACTATAGCGCATGCTTTTAGTTATATTTCTGGGATTTTCACAGAATCTCTTTTCTCGATGCCATATTTTAAAGATGGAACTTTGGCAATACCTACATTAATATTAGTCATGTTTTTTGTGATTATTGAATGGTTTGGTAGAGAAGATCAATATGGAATTGAATCTCTCTTAATGAAAAATAAATTATTAAAATGGTGTTTTTACTACTTGATTTTGATTTTAATTTTTGTTTTCGCAGGAACTAGTCAGGAATTTATTTACTTTCAATTTTGATGAAGAAGTTCATTTTAAAAATATTAACTTTTGTTGTTCCAATTCTTGTATTGGCTTATGGAATTGATGCTTATCTCTCAAATAATTTGAGGAAATCAAGAGTATTTGCACATTTGGAATATCCAATTTGGAATGATATTCTTGAAAGTAATTTAAATGCTGATATATTAATTCACGGAAGTTCTCGTGCTTGGGTTCATATAGCTCCTAAAATTTTAGAAGACACATTGCATTTATCTTCCTATAATCTTGGTGTTGATGGTCATACATTTAATATGCAACAATTGCGACATGAATTGGCATTAAAATATAATGAGAAACCAAAAATGATTATTCATTCTGTTGATGCTACAACATTGCAAAAAGGGAATTTCTATAATGCTGAACAAATCTTACCTTTCATGCTTTGGGATGAAGATTTCGAAAAGTACACATCTAATTATACATCATATTCCTACTTAGATTATAAGCTTCCAATTTTAAGATATTATGGTGAAACTGATGCTATTTCCACAGCATTTAAAATGAGTTTTAAAAGTTCAACGAATAATGAGCAAAGAATAAAAGGGTATCAAGGGCAAGAAAGAATATGGAATCAGGATTTTGATAATGCAAAAAAAATAATGAAACACTATGAGGTTGTAATTGATGAAGATCTCAAACAAAGATTTAATGAGTATCTTAAAGCTTGTAAAGCTAGTGATATTGAAGTAGTATTAGTTTATACTCCTGTTTATATTGAAGGGCAAGAGTTTATTAAAAACATAGATGAAATAAAGAAAACTTACACCAATTTTGCTGAAACTTATAATTTTAAGTTTTTTGATTTTACAAATGATGACATCTGTTTTGATAAATCATATTTTTATAATGCAAGGCACCTGAATAAAAATGGGTCAGAACTTTTTACGAAGAAATTAGCATCTAAAATAAAAACAGACCTAATTAAAAAATGAAAACACTAACCATAATTTCACATACCGAGCATTACAAATTGTCAAATGGAACTATTGTCGGTTTAGCATCTACTGTTACTGAAATTAATCATCTTTTAAAGGTATTTGATCAAATTAACCATGTGGCAATGTTGCATTCTACATCTGCTCCTGCGAGTACATTACCTTATTTGTCAGATAGAGTGAAGCTTATTCCTTTAAAGGCTGTTGGTGGACAAAGGTTTGTCGATAAGTTTTCAGTAATATGGCAAGCACCTAAAGTTATAAACGTTGTGAAAAAAGCTTTAAAGCAAAGTGATTGTTTTCAGTTTAGAGCACCAACAGGAATAGGCGTATATGTTATTCCTTATTTGTTTTTTTTTAGTGCTAAAACCGGTTGGTTTAAATATGCAGGAAACTGGAAACAAAGTAATGCACCTTTAGCTTATAGATTTCAAAAATGGATGTTAGAAAAACAAAATCGACATGTTACTATTAATGGTTCATGGGCCAATCAACCAAGTCAATGCTTAACATTTGAAAATCCTTGTTTAAGCAAAGAAGACATTGAAAAAGGACATCGAGTAGCAAAAAATAAAACTTTTAGCAATAACCTTATTAATTTTTGTTTTGTAGGTAGACTTGAAGAGGCAAAAGGAATTGATTTGCTAATTAATGCTTTTAAAAGTCTAAATGAAAAGGATTCATCTAAAGTTGGAACTATTCATGTTGTTGGAGATGGAAAAAGGATGGAGGTTTATAAAAATGACACTAAAGATTCTAAATTAAATTTTCATTTTCATGGTTTTTTGTCAAGAGATATGGTTCATGAAATCTATATTAAATCTCATGCAATTGTTTTACCATCATCTTCGGAAGGTTTTCCAAAAGTAATTGCTGAAGCTTTAAATTTTGGATGTTTGCCTGTTGTGTCTAATGTGTCTGGAATTTCCAATTACATTAAAGATGGCCAAAATGGGTTTTTATTAGACGATATTTCGGTTGAAGAAATAGCTGTAAAATTACAATGCATTTTGAGCCTTTCAGCACAAGACTATTTAGAAATGTTGAATTGTAATAGAGAGCAAATAGAAAAATTTACGTTTGATTTTTACAATTCAAGAGTGCAAAATGAATTGATTAAATAATCTTTATGTGAAATAACAATAAGAATTGATGAGATTTTCGCGTAATTTGCTTATTCAAATTCCAAAACAAGTAATAAAAGTATATGATTAAATCAATTCAGCTTTTAAGCAAGGAAATAAACAAGAACATTGACTTTACTTTTGTTCATGATTATAAAGTTCTGCTTGATGCTTTAGAAGGTGATTTATCATCCTTTTCCTTAAAAATTGAATTTAATTGCCTTATAGTTTCTTTCAGAAATCATGATTACACTTGGGTTGATATTAATCAGAGACGAATATCAAATTGGTACTCACCAAAACTTTTAAAGTTAGAAAACAATCAAATAGTTCAGTCTAATCAAAATATTGGTATTTGGGATGTAAATACAAATAGAAAAAATATTTTACTCTGGCATTTTAATCCTGATAATGCTAATCCAATTTCAAGTTATGATAAGAGTAATTCAAAAAACATTACTCAGGCAGTTTCTAAGGTTAATTTAGATGAACCATTATCTTTTTTATTTTCAAATCATTTTGGAATTGAAGTTAGTAGATCTAAATTCCCTTTTTCTGCAATTGCATGTTTTACTGATCATTGTGATTTTGATACATTGAATAATTTAATTGAACAACGACATTTTTTTAAAGAACATAATATAAAAGTAACTAAGGGTTTTTTTCTAAACCACTATTCAAAACGAAAAGATACCGCTTCGATTGAATTTAATAAGGATGAAATAGAAGAATGGATTAAAGATGGTCATGAATTAGCTTATCATTCATTATCTCAGTCTTTAAAGTCACAAGAAGAAAGTTTTATAGACTTTTTGTCCTTCAAACCTCCTTTTGAAAATATTTCCACTTGGATAGATCATGGATTTCAGCCTTATAATTTTACTTTGTCTAATTGTAAAGATGAAATAAAGGATAATTACGGAAATCATTTAAAGGAAAGACATATTAATAAGTTATGGAGTTATATAGATTCAGGTACTGCTGTTGACGGCGTAATTAATCAAATTAATCCAAACTATTTTACCTTGCATTCGTTTTATAAAGGCATCAATCACCTAGGCGTTAAAGCAGTTACTAGTTTAATGATTAAAAATATAATTTTCCATTATTTTAATGATGATTATGGATTAAGCCTATACAGACAAGTTGCTAATTATGTTAAAACAATAAAGCTAAAAAAAAGCCGAATTAAGCATCTGTATTTTGCAGTTAATATGATTAAATTGATGGTGCTTTTTATACCAATTATATTATTTTGGAGATTTAAAAGGCATAAGGTATATCAATTAGCAGAATTCGCACCAGTATTTTTCGAGCATATTATAAATGGAAAATCATTTACTGTGTTTCAAACATTAGAAATGATCAATTTTAAGAGAGCTTTAAGTAAAAATAATCTTGATTTGTTAATTAGAGAAAAGGGATTGTTTATTGCTCATACTTATTTTTCCGCACCAATGAATTATCATAAAGGAAAATTATTTGATGATGATAATGATAAAATTGATTCAGAAGTAGAAGAACGATTTAAATATTTGTCTCAGAAAATAAATTCAAAAGACATTTGGAATCCAACTTTAAAGGAGTTAATTACGCATATGAAAAAAATTAATCACATTGTATTTGATTGTAATGAAAAGGGTGAGATTTTTATAATTAATGATTATAAATTAGTTTCTAGACAAGTTAAATGAAGGAATTAATATTTACAAAAGATAGCGCTTGGCTAAAGAAGTGGGATGAGTTTTTGGTAAATAATCCCAAAGGAAGCCATTTAATATTATCAGATTGGCTGAAATCATATAAGTCTTATGGTTTTGATTTTGAATTAGGGTTAGTATTAGAAAATGATAAAATAGTAGGTGGCTATGGTGCTGTGATTCCCAAGTTTATGTTTTTTAAATTTTATATCATACCTCATGGTTTAGTTTATGATAGTGATTATGAACATCTTTTTGAAACTCATGTGCCAGAAATAAAAAATAGAGCAAAGCAAAAAGGCTGTTGTTACATGCAAATTAGTGTTCCATTATCATCAAATAAAATGATACATGCAAATACATACAGACCCCAAGACGTTTCATTTTTAGAACCCATATTAAAAAAAGGAAAATTATTTAATTATGTGTATAGTGGTTATGGGTTAAATTGGGTTGAATTGCAAGGGTTTAATGAAGAAGAATTATTGAACACCCTAAAGTCAAATACGAGAAGAGATATTAGAGCTGGTTTAAGAAAACATGATGCATTTAGGTTACTTACTACCGAATCTGACATTAAACGAGCATACCAATTATGTCAACAAAATGCTGATGAACATGGTTATGCACTCAGATCATGGACAGATTTTAAAACAACCGTTTTAGATCTTATAGAAAAAGGAATTGCTCATTTTATTGGAGTATTCAAAGATGAAGATCAAAAAGGAGCTGTTTTTATTGTACAATCAGGAGGTTTTTATACCTACATTTTTGGAGGCACAAAACGTGAACATCCAAATCTTTTAAGTGGTTATGTATTGCAATGGGAAGCTCTAAAAATGTCTATCAATAAAAATTTTAATGGTTATAATATATCAATGGGTGGATCAAGAGGTGTGCTAAATTTTAAATCAAAATTTAGTACAACTGCAATTCCTTATGAAAACCCTCATTATCATAGTGTTTTAAATGGATTTTATTTCAAGTTGTTTTTATTTTTAGATAAGTATTTAGAACCATATAAGGCAAAGATTTCAAAAGTACTCTCAAAATTAAGCAGATGAAAAGACTACTTAGAAAATTAAAGATTGTTTTAATTGATGTTTATATATATCAAATGATAGACTATAAACCAACTAATATAGCTAACAATTATGCAATAAAGACGTCTGTTGAAGGTGAAAAAACACGTTATTTCATTGAAGATAATGATAGAGTTGTTCATAAAAGTTACTTGATTCCGAATGTGTTTTTATTGAATTCGATTAAAAAGAATGGGCTTGCAATAGGTGATTGTGTTACTGTAAAAAGTCATAGAGGTAAATCAATTTATCCTTATGTAATTAATAAAATTGCTAAAGATGTTTTAGATAAAAAAGAAGAAGATATATATGTCATAGTAAATGTAGATAATCAAAGTTCAATAAAAGGAATTGAAAAGGCTAGATTTACCAAAATAGCTTCTGTAAACGCTAAGAGATGGCTTTGGTTTTATTTGAAAAAGAAAGTGAAAAACTATAATTAATTGGCTACTTTAACCAATTAATTGAAAATATAAATAAATAACTTGTAAAGAATTGAAAAGGAGAAGAGTAAATATTTTTTGTTATAAATTTATTTATTAGGTGTAACAAAAAAAAAAATTTATTTTTAGCCTTTGTTTTACTTATTATATGTAATATAAATTTATGATATTAAAGAAAATACTTTGGACGCTTAAACGTCATCCCTTCTTATATTTGACTAGATTTAGACTTCTGTCTAAGAATTCTAATATAAATGAGATTATGGGTTATTCCTATAATATTATTAATGACAAAAAAGATATTCCAAATTACTTTACCAAAATAAATGATACCATATTTAAGAATGATGAACAGATTTCAGACTTTGACCTCGTTAAAAAATTAGGGAATTGGTTAGTTGATAATGTAAATGGAGGACCAGGTCTTAGTGTGCCTTCTGAAGATGCCTTAAAAATAATGTTAGCTGGAAAAGGCGGAGTTTGTAGTGATATGGTACAAATCTTTAATAATTTTTGTGTTATTAATGATATTAAAGTCCGTGAATGGGGAGTGACTCGAGCACCATTTAATACAGATTATGGAGGACATTCATTTAATGAAGTATATATTAAAGAATTGAATAAATGGATAATGATTGATGTGTCTTATTGTGCTTTATTTTATCTAGATGGTGATACACCTCTATCAGTAACCGAATTTTATAAATTGCTTAGAGAAGGGAAAAAAGTCTCGTATAAAATTTTTAATACGAGTATAGCAGTCGAACATGAAAGTATAGACAAGAATTATTTAAATCCTGACAATGTACCTTTCCTTATTTGTAATTATTCGAATAAAGTATATGATTCATTTTTAAAAACATTTCGTCCATTAATTCCAATTTTTATCATACACTTTTTTTTATTTATAATTGGAAAAAGCTATAACTATAAGTTTCCTTTAGATAATTATAAAAATATATTCTCTTAAATTGTTATTGCTCATTTTGTTTATTAAAGGGTAATTCGAAAAGTTAATTAATATCAGATATATTCCAGATAGTTGAAAACTAACATTACTTATATTAGTCTAATTGCACTTCACATTCTCCTAGGAATGCTAGTCTTTTTTAATGAAACTCTTTCTAAGTTTTATTTTTTTTTAGCATTTGGATTTTTTATATATCGAATTATTTTATCTCCTAGTAGTAGAAAAACAATAGAAATTTTAAATGCTTGCGCCTATTTCGTTGGTGCCGAAGTATTTTTCCGAATGACTAAAGGCGCGTTTTCGTATGAAGCTGTAAAATATATAGTCATTCTTTTTTCTATAGTTGGCATGTTTTATAAAGGGTTATCCGGAAATAGTTATCCCTATTTTATTTATTTATTGCTTCTAATCCCTTCAATTTTTGTGGCTTCAACGACATTAAGTTTTGATGTTAATTTTAGAACTAATATTGCCTTTGTTTTAAGTGGTCCAATATGTCTAGGAACAGCTGTTTTATTCTGTTATGATAAAAGAGTAACAATGAAGCAAGTGAATTCACTACTTCTATATATGGCTTTGCCTATTGTATCACATACTGTTTATATCTTTTTATATAATCCGAGTGTGAAAGAAGTATTATCAAATACAGGTTCAAATAGGGCAAGTTCAGGTGGTTGGGGAGCAAATCAAGTAGCAACTATATTGGGTATTGGAATGTTTGTATTTGCCGCACGTTTGTTTGCAAAGTCACCATCAATAGGTCTCAAAATTCTTAATATAATCATATTTTGTGCAATGAGTTTTCGTGCCATTGTTACGTTTAGTCGAGGAGGAGTTATAACTGCCATAATGTGTATTTTGGCTTTTTTAGTCATTTATTATTCAATAGTATCGAGGCGTCAAAAAAATAATATAGTTATGCTATTTCTTATTTTTTGTTCAACAATGGCAGTAACTTGGGTAATTAGTTCTAGTGAAACAGGAGGTTTTATTGATTTAAGATATGCTAATAAAGATCACACTGGACGTCAAAAACAAGATGTTTCAACAGGACGAGGTGATTTATTTGAAAAGGAAATACAAGGTTTTATTGATAATCCTTTTTTTGGAATAGGATCTAGTCGAGCTAAAGATCAACGAATAGAAGAAGAGGGACAAGGAGTTACCTCACATAATGAAGTGAGTAGAGTTTTGGCTGAACATGGTATGTTAGGTGTTATTGTGTTGATTATTCTTATTTTTAAACCTTTAGATTTTAGATCTAGAAATAAAGGAAACTACTATTTTTATGCATTCTTGTGTTTTTGGTTCGCTACTATAAATCATTCATCAATGCGTATTGCAGCACCAGCTTTTATATATGCACTAGCACTTTTAAATGTAACTAATGAGAAACATCCTATACATAGGAAACAACTTAAACAATAAAACATCAAATTTATCTGGAATCCAAACTCTAGGACCTTTGCTGGAAACAGAAGGTTTTGTGATTCATTACGCATCTTCAAAAGCTAATAAAATCCTTAGACTTTTTGATATGGTTTGGACATGCCTTAAATTATTTAAAAAAATAGATATAGTATTAATAGATACATATAGTACTCAAAATTTTTATTATGCATTTGTTGTGAGTCAGTTTTGTAGGCTTTTAAATATAGAATATATTCCCATTTTACATGGTGGAAATCTTACGTCAAGACTAAGTAGGTCTCCTAAATTGAGTCGCTTAATTTTTAACAATTCAAAGCATAATGTGTCACCTTCAATGTATTTAAAAAATGCTTTTGAAGATGTTGGTTTTAAAAATATAATGCATATTCCTAATACCATTAAAATTGATAATTATCCACTTAGTGATAGAGCCTATGATGAACCAAGATTACTTTGGGTTCGTTCATTTTCTAAAATTTATAACCCAGAGTTGGCTGTGCATGTATTTAATAAGTTAAAAGTATTATATCCAAGTGCTAGTTTATGTATGGTTGGCCCAGATGCTGATGGGTCTCGTAAAACAGTAGAAGAATTAGCAAAAAAGTTAAATCTTAATATTAAATTCACAGGCAAATTAGAAAAGAAAGATTGGATAAATTTATCTAGAGCGTATAATGTGTTTATTAACACAACAAATTATGATAATACACCAGTAAGTGTAATTGAAGCGATGGCTTTAGGTCTGCCTGTTATTTCTACAAATGTTGGAGGTATGCCATATTTAATAGAGCATGAAGTTGATGGAATTTTAGTTGAACCTAATCAACCTGAAGAGATGAGTTCTGCTGTAGTTTCAATAATTAGGAATTCAAAAAAAAGAAACTCTTTGGTGCAAAATGCTAGAGAAAAAGTAAATATATTTGATTGGAATCAAGTAAAATTACTTTGGTTTAACGCATTAAACATTAATTAGGTGATAAACTTATTTTAACTTATTATATTTATCAATAATTTGAAAAATGACTAAAAAGAAAGGGATACATTTTGAAATATCTGAACGTAAAATTCTCTTGCGTATTTTTGATGTATTGTTCATTTTTTTTGGACTCTATCTCATTGAGTTGTTTCTTGATTTTGATTATTTAAGAATTAATAATCAAAACGGAGTCGCTTTATTTGTACTAATTTTATACATATCTATATTTGGTACTATTTTTGAAATTTACGACCTTCAGAAATCAAATAAACTTGATGTTACTTTTAGAAACATTGTAATTACTGTGTCAACTACAGTTTTGTTTTATTTGTTAACACCATTCTTTACACCATTTCTACCAGAGAATAGGCTACAAATTATTTACTTCTACTTAATTATAATTGTCATGCTTTTTTTATGGCGATTAGCTTATACTACTTTTATTTCTTCACCTCGTTTTTATAAAAAAGTACTTTTGGTTGGAGAAATTTCTAATATTGAAAACATCGTTAAGCCATTAAAAGAAACCGATCCAAATTACAAAATAATAGGATTTATCAATTGTGAAAAAGAATCTGAAGATCCAATTAAGTTTAAAGGCTTGCAAGAATTTCAGCCTAATGAACTTATGGAGGTTATTCAAAAACATAAAATCTCTGAAATCCTTGTTGCTAGTTACGATTCAGAAACAATAACAACAGAGATTTATCATGATTTAATTAATTTGTTAGAGCATGGTTTTACAATTAGAGAGTACACACAAGTCTATGAAGAAATAACGTATCGAGTCCCTATTCAGTTTGTTGGAAAAGATTTTTATAAATATTTCCCTTTTAGCAGAAGTAATCAAAATACACTTTATCTGTTTTTTCACAGAACATTTGATGTTCTCTTCTCTATAATTGGGCTGTTATTTGGAATCCTTTTAACACCCATTATATTATTGGGCAATCTCATCGCTAATAGAGGTCCTTTATTTTATACTCAAGAACGTGTTGGTAAAAACGGAAAGATATTTCAGATAACGAAATTGAGAAGTATGATTGTAAATGCTGAAAGTGATGGTGCAAAATGGGCACAAAAAAATGATGTTAGAATTACTACTTTTGGGAAGTTTTTGCGTCGCTCTAGATTAGATGAAGTGCCACAATTTCTTAATGTTTTGAAAGGTGAAATGAGTATTATTGGTCCAAGACCCGAACGACCATTTTTTGTTAATGAGCTATCTAGAATAATACCATTTTACGAAACTAGACATATTGTAAAGCCAGGGCTTACAGGCTGGGCTCAAGTTAAAACAAGATATGGATCTTCAGTTGATGATAGTCTAACTAAACTACAATACGATTTGTATTATATTAAGCACAGAAGTATTTTTTTAGATTTGAATATTGTCGTTAAAACCTTAAGTACAATATTATATTATCGTGGACAATAAAGTTGATTTAAACTCTATTGAAATATTTAAGCATATAAATATATCTGATAAATAGAGCTGTCATTAGTGGAATTAGTGCAATAGCGAATACCTGAACTCCAATAATCCAATGTAACGTCATTAAACAAAACATGATGATTAAAAATTTTAAATATTTTTTAAACCAATTTTTTACTTGTGTTTTTAATAACTGTCGAATCATTAATAGGTTTAAAGGAAATGCCCAAAGCATATTATAATTTTGAGCTGTAGCTGAATGATTTGTGCCAAACCATAAAAATAATAGCAGAATACCAATTATACCTGTCAATCCAAATAATACAACATCCAACCATCTACTAAGTCGTTTATGCTTACGATCCTTATAGGTTACAAATAGAATTAAAACCGAAATAACGCTCATTATTAGTAATGGACTCCAAAGAAATTCGTTAGCAGTGTTTTGATTTTTTCTTTTATAAATAGTAGTATTTTTCTTTACTAGATTTTCCGAGTTATTAATTTTAGTTTGACCAAAAAAATCATGAATATACTTAGGTAAGAACATCTGTTCATAAGGTTCTGCTTTTCTGTCAATCACAGAGCCTAATGCGATATCAATACCAAAACTTCCCCAAGTATTTAAACCTACATGTTCGTGTATGAGTTGCCTAAAAGTTTTTGCTTTGTAATCTGGAGATGTAGAGAATACAATGTTTTTGTCGGTAACACGTTTAGTAACATCTCTAATTCTAGTCGCACAGTTGTCATAAAAGAAGTCATAGAGGTATCGTCTGTTTTCTGGTTTATAATTATTGACGAGATAGTCGTAAAGGTGTTGTTTTTCTGAAGATGATAAATTTAAAACCTGCTCATCTATAGTTCGATCATAATACTTATAGATTTTATAAAAATTAGAAAATGAATGTTTACTAATGAGATAATTAAGTTTGCCTTGAGCAAATTTTAAATAAAAATTAGGTGTGTCAAAATCATATTCTCCATAGCCATAAACAACATCTAAGCCTAATTGCTTGTCTTTTATTCTGAAACCATTATGACCAAAAGCATCATTAAGATTATCACCAGGACCAATTGTTAAAACTGATATTTCTGCTTGATTAGATAACTGTCTTTGTTGACCAAATGTAGCTATAGAAAGTAATACAGATAAAAAAAATAATACGTTTAGCTTCATAAGCACCTATTCACTATCTAAAGATACTAAAATCGATTTTTACGGAAAACACATTACTATAAAGCGCAACACTTTGATCACCTATATCTGTAAACGCATAATCTACATAAATCCCATTGTATTTAAATCCTAACCCTAAACTCGGTTGAAAGGTGAGGCTTTCGGAGTTATCTAATTGTAATTCATTTTGAAAATTCCCAACACCAGCTCTTAAAAACACTAAATCTGTATAACCAAATTCAAACCCTAAAGCAGGATTAAAACTTGCAAAAGAGCTAGAAATAAGATCATTGTTTTGTTCAAATCTTACGTTTAAATCTAAAGAGGCTAATAATGAATAATCATAATGAAAGATGTATTTCTTAGACATTCCAATTTGTAATTTAGGAATGGTCAACTCAGTACTTTCAGGAACTGTTTGGTTTTGACCTTCAATAGCATCTTGAATGTCTTTAAGCTTATCGTCATCAAAAGACCAAGCGTTAAACGTTGTAGTAATATCTCTTGCCATGATGCCAAATTTCCAATCGTTTTTAGATTCAAATTGGACACCTAAATCTAAACCAAATCCCCAAGAATTAGCAAAATCACCAATAATTCGTCGAACAACTTTTGCATTCACGCCATAGCTTAAACCTGGAATTGGTAAATTCCTAGCATAAGAAATTGTTAAAGCATAATCTGCAGTTGAAAATAGACTTACACGATCATAATTAACATTTCCTTGGTCGTCAATTAACTGTGTCGTGTCTAAAATATCATCAACACCAAAACGAATTAAGGATACACCAATGGCACTTCTATCATCTATAGGTTTCGCAAAAGCAATATAATTGTAATTGGCAATATTTGCAAAGTAGCTAGAATGCATAACCGATAATTGATTGTCCTCCAAATGAAGTAGTCCTGCAGGATTCCAATATCCCGAATTTACATCTGAAGTATGAGAAACTACAGAGTTGCTCATGCCTAGTGCTGCCGCATCAACACCTATATTTAAAAACTCATTTGAGTATTTACGAACAGTTTGAGCAGAGCCTACCAATGTCATTAATGACAGTAGAAAAAGTAAGTATTTTTTCAACAGCAAAATTTTTACAAATATGCATAATATTTTTCATCTATTAAACTGCAAAATGATGTAGATATTGCATACAACTTGTATAAGTCAGAAATAGTTTGCTATTTTTACAAAAATTGAATGCATGTCTATAAATAAGTACATTCCTAATTTTGTAACACTTCTTAATTTACTCAGCGGAAGTATTGCTGTTGTATTTGCAGTTCATAATAATTTCGTGGCAGCTGCTCTATTTGTTTTTCTTGGTATTTTCTTCGATTTCTTTGATGGTTTATTGGCTAGAAAACTTAATGTTCAAAGCGAATTAGGAATACAGCTTGACTCTTTAGCAGATATGGTGACTAGTGGATTAGTACCTGGAATTGTTATGTTTAAATTGATGTCTATGAGTGTTGAAGCACCTGAAATGATGCCAATTCAATCGTGGAATTCTAATTTTAATGTCTCAAATATGCATATAGAGCCAATTGCTCTAGTCGGATTGTTTATTACACTTGCATCTGCATATCGTTTAGCAAAATTTAATATTGACGAAGACCAACAAGCCTATTTTAAAGGACTTCCAACTCCTGCAAATACATTGCTTATCATGTCATTGCCTCTAATTATTGAATTTCAGAATAGTGATATTTTTATGTCATTAATTTCCAATCTGTGGTTTTTAATAGTATTAACTATTGTGAGTTGCTATTTACTGAATTCTGATATTAAACTTTTTGCCTTAAAATTTAAAAATTTCGATTTTTCAGATAATAAATTCAGATATATATTGATTGTTTTGAGTATTCTTTTAATGGTGCTTTTTCATTTTATTGCAATTCCATTAATTATTATTCTTTACATTGTACTTTCGATACTAAAAAATGCAACAACTAAATAATTTATTTAATTAACTAAAACTAATGGCATCAGGGTTTTTTGCATTATTAGATGATATTGGCGCACTTATGGACGATGTAGCCGCTATGAGTAAAATTACGACTAAAAAAACAGCTGGTATTTTAGGTGATGATTTGGCTGTAAATGCAGAAAAAGCTTCAGGTTTTGTGTCCTCAAGAGAGATTCCAGTGCTTTGGGCAATAACCAAAGGCTCGATGCTAAACAAACTCATTATTCTTCCATTGGCATTTTTGTTAAGCGCATTTTTACCCATAGGAGTAATAGTTATCCTTGTATTAGGTGGTGTGTATTTAGCTTACGAAGGTGCTGAGAAAATTTATGAATATTTTGTACCACATCAGCATGAACATGTTGTTGAATTGAATGAAGACTTAACTGAAGAAGAGCTTTTGGTTTTAGAGAAATCTAAAATAAAGTCTGCTATTTTTACCGATTTTATCCTTTCGGTAGAAATCGTAATCATCGCTTTAGGAACTGTAGTTGGAAAAGAATTATTGTTTCAGATTTTAGTAGTTTCAATTGTCGCTGTTATTGCTACTGTAGGAGTTTATGGAATTGTTGCACTCATTGTTAGAATGGATGATTTTGGTTTTCGATTGATTAAAATGAGTAAAAATAAAAAAGGAGTTGCTTTTGCAATCGGAACTCTTCTCGTGAAAGCATTGCCAATCATAATTAAAAGCTTATCTGTTATAGGAACTATAGCTTTACTTTTGGTTGCAGGCGGAATATTTATACACAATTTAGATTTTTTACATCATTTCTTGGAAGAACTCCCATCAATACTTAGAGATTTTATTGTTGGATTGTTAGTTGGTATAGCTGCACTTGTAGTGGTTAAACTGATAAAAAAAATGATAAGTGTTATTTTTTCGAAAAAGGCTAGTAGTAAATAATTGCTAAATACTATTTGGCTTTTAAAATAGCAAGTAGATTAAATTATTACGAATGGAATTCTAGAAATGCAATTTCTTCTTGCGCAACTCAAAATTCTGACCTAAGTATACTTTGCGTACCATTTCATCATTAGCTAGTTCTTCAGGTTCACCAGCTTTAAGAATACTACCTTCAAACATCAAATACGTTCGATCTGTAATCGCTAAAGTTTCTTGAACGTTGTGGTCCGTAATTAAAATACCAATATTTTTTTTGGTGAGTTGGGCAATAATTCGCTGAATATCTTCAACAGCAACAGGGTCAACACCAGCAAATGGCTCATCTAATAAAATGAAATCAGGATCTGTGGCTAAAGCCCTAGCAATTTCCGTACGACGACGTTCTCCACCAGATAATAAATCCCCTCTGCTTTTTCTAATGTGTCCCAAACTGAATTCTTCAATTAAAGATTCCATTTTGTCTTGCTGCTCTTTCTTACTAAGCTTTGTCATTTGTAATACACTCAAGATATTATCTTCAATGCTTAACTTTCTAAATACAGAAGCTTCTTGTGCCAAATATCCAATTCCATTTTGAGCACGTTTATACATTGGAAACGATGTGATTTCGGTATCATCAAGAAAAATTTGACCACCATTTGGCTTAATAAGACCAACAATCATATAAAATGATGTTGTTTTACCTGCACCATTTGGTCCTAGTAATCCAACAATTTCTCCTTGATTTACTTCCAAAGACACATCCTTAACGACTTTTCTTCCGCTATAGGATTTCATCAAATTATCGGCTCTTAATTTTTTCATGATTGCTAAAATAGTAAATTTACTAGGACAAGCTTTTTCTTTATTAAAAGTTTAACTCTCCGAAGTTGTTTGATCTTCTAAAGCATCCCAATACTCATAAGCACGTCTTAAGTGCGGAATTATTATAGTACCACCAACTAAAGTTGCTATACTTAAAGCTTCAACGACTTCTTCTTTTTTTAGTCCCTCTTTATGAGTGGATTCTAAATGATATTTAATACAATCGTCACATCTAAGTACTGTTGATGCAACAAGGCCTAATAATTCTTTAGTTTTTTTATCTAAAGCACCTTCAGCAAACGCATTGGTGTCTAGATTAAAAATACGTTTAATAATTTTATTATTATCTGCTAAAATAGCATCATTCATTTTTGAACGATAGGCATTAAATTCAGAAACTACATCAGACATTGGCTTTCTTTTTTTTATTTAGGTTTCGTAAAACAACTTTAGAGATATAAATACTTACTTGGTATAATACTAAAATAGGAATAGCAACAATAACTTGACTTGCTAAATCTGGAGGTGTAATTATAGCAGAAAGCACTAGCACAATAACCAATGCAAATTTTCTGTATTTTTTCAAGATTTGTGGTGTAACCAACCCAACTTTTGTTAAGAAATAAATAATGATTGGTAACTGAAATACAAGGCCAGAGGCTAAACTTGATGAGCGAATTAATGAAATATAAGAACTGATATCAAACTCATTTGAAATTTGATCATTTACACTATAATTTCCTAAAAAATTAATAGATAATGGTGTCACTATATAATAACCGAATAACACGCCTAAGAAAAATAAAAATGTAGTCATGAAAATAAAACCTTTAGAATATTTACGTTCACTACTGCGTAATCCTGGACTAATAAAGCTCCATAACTGATAAATTACATAAGGGAAAGCTAGTATGAATCCAGCAAAAATAGAGGTCCAAATATCAGCTGAAAATTGGCCACCCATAGTTCTACTCTGAACTCTAAATGGGAATTCTGTAGCACAAAACGTGGTGTCATTTATCCCTATAAATTGCGATACTTGACATAACCATTTATAGGTTGGGAAATCCATACGCTTAGGCGCAAAAATAATATGTTCGAAAACGAAACCACTAAAAATAAATGCAACAGTAGCACAAATTAAAATCGAAAGTGTGATTCGTATTAAATGCCATCTTAGTTCTTCAATGTGATCCAAAAAAGACATTTCTTTGGTATTTGTTTCTCCCATTATATAATGCCTTCTTTTATTAGGTTATGAATATGAATGACGCCTGCGTATTCTCCATTTTTTTCAACTAAAAGTTGCGAAATTCCATGTTCTTCCATGAGTTCCATGGCGTCAATTGCCATAGCATCTTCATCTATTCGTTTTGGGTTACTTCCCATAATGTCTTTGGCGCACAAGTGAATAAAATCTTCACTCTTTGTAAGCATCCGTCTTAAATCTCCATCTGTAATAATTCCAGCAATTTTATTGTTGTCAACTACTGCAGTAACGCCTAGCATTTTTTCTGAAATTTCAACAATAACATCTTTTGCAGAAGTATTTAATTCAACTTTAGGTTTCTGGTTAACTGATGATAAATCACTCACACGCATATATAAACGTTTTCCTAAGGCTCCACCAGGATGATATTTTGCGAAATCTTGGCTAGAAAAACCACGAAGTTCTAATAAACAAACAGCTAAGGCGTCTCCCATAACCAATTGTGCAGTTGTACTTGTGGTTGGAGCTAGGTTATTCGGACAAGCTTCTTGCTCAACAAATGTATTAAGTATGAAATCTGATTGAAGTGCTAAAAACGATGTGTGATTTCCAGTAATAGCGATCATTTTATTTTTAGCATTTTTAATCAAAGGCACTAAGACTTTGATTTCGGGTGTATTTCCACTTTTTGAAATACATATCACGACATCATCTTCTAAAATTAATCCTAAATCGCCATGAATGGCATCTGCAGCATGCATAAAAACAGCTGGAGTTCCTGTAGAATTTAGAGTTGCAACAATTTTATTTGCGATTATTGCACTTTTTCCAATACCAGTAATAATGACACGACCTTTAGAATTGTATATTAATGAGACAGCGTTTGCAAAGTCCTCAGTTAATAAATGACTGAGATTTGCTATAGCATCACGTTCTAAATCTATAGTTTTTCTAGCGGTTTCTAGGATAGATTGAATACTGTTCAAAATTAATTTTTTTTGAGTTTGATGGGTTTAAAGAAATTGTTATCTTTAGTCTTATGCAAATGTATCAAAAATACTAATAGGGATTAATGAGTATAAAAGAAATTGATTTACATTCTGCACTAAAACAATACTTTGGATTTTCAAAATTTAAAGGCCTTCAAGAGAGTGTCATTGAAAGTGTTGTTACTGGTGAGGATGTATTCGTAATAATGCCAACAGGAGGCGGGAAATCAATGTGTTACCAGCTTCCAGCATTAATAAAAGAAGGTACAGCAATTATTGTATCTCCATTAATAGCTTTAATGAAAAATCAAGTTGATGCCATCAGAGGGATTTCCGATGAAGAAGGTGTCGCACATGTTTTGAATTCTTCATTAAACAAAACTGAAGTCAAACGCGTTAAAGAAGATATCACAAATGGTGTGACCAAACTTCTTTATGTTGCTCCAGAATCACTAACCAAAGAAGAACACGTTGAGTTTTTGCGAACGGTTACGATTTCATTTATGGCTGTTGATGAAGCACATTGTATTAGTGAATGGGGACACGACTTTAGACCAGAATATAGAAACCTGAGGCATATTATAAAACGCATTGGTGACAATATTCCTATCATAGGATTAACGGCAACTGCAACACCTAAAGTACAAGAGGATATTTTGAAAAGTTTAGATATTACTGATGCAACCACATTTAAAGCATCATTTAATAGACCAAATTTATACTACGAAATACGCCCAAAAACTAAGAATGTAGATGCTGATATTATTCGATTTGTTAAGCAAAATGAAGGAAAATCTGGAATTGTATATTGTTTAAGTCGAAAACGAGTAGAAGAATTAGCACAAGTTCTTCAAGTGAATGGTGTAAAAGCAGTTCCTTATCATGCAGGTTTAGATCCAAAAACTCGTGTCAAACATCAAGATATGTTTCTAATGGAAGACGCAGATGTTGTTGTTGCTACCATAGCTTTTGGAATGGGAATCGATAAACCTGATGTGCGTTTTGTTATTCATCACGATATGCCAAAAAGTATTGAAAGTTATTATCAGGAAACTGGTCGAGCTGGACGTGATGGAGGTGAAGGGCATTGCTTAGCATACTATGCGTATAAGGATATTGAAAAACTTGAAAAATTTATGTCTGGGAAACCTGTTGCCGAACAGGAAATCGGACAAGCACTACTTCAAGAGGTAGTTGCTTTTGCTGAAAGTTCAGTGTCCAGACGAAAATTTATATTGCACTATTTTGGAGAAGAGTTTGATAATGCTACTGGCGAAGGTGGTGAAATGGATGATAATGTTCGCAACCCTAAAAAGCAACATGAAGCTAAAGGAGAAGTCATTACTTTATTAGAAACCGTTGAAAAAACAAAAGAAAAATATAAATCTAAAGATTTAGTTAATGTTTTAATTGGTGCATCTAATGCATTAATTTCTTCTCATAAAACAGATGCTTTACCTTTCTTCGGAATAGGAAAGGATAGAGATAAACGCTATTGGATGGCACTAATTCGTCAAGTTTTAGTGGCTGGTTTCTTAAAAAAGGATATTGAAACGTATGGTGTATTACGCATGCCACAAGCTGGTCACGACTTTATAAAATCACCTAAATCGTTCATGATGACTGAAGATCATGTGTTTGATGAAGGCTCTGATGATGGCATTATTACGGCATCTAAAGGTGGAGGTGGAGTCGCTGATGAGAAATTAATGAAGATGCTTAAAGATCTTAGAAAACGTAATGCTAAAAAATTAGGTGTTCCTCCTTTTGTGATTTTTCAAGACCCTTCATTAGACGATATGGCTTTGAAATATCCAATAACCATTGAAGAGTTAAGTCATGTTCATGGTGTTGGTGATGGTAAAGCAAAAAAATATGGTAACGATTTTATTCAGCTGATTTCTACCTATGTTGAAGAGAATGATATTATGAGGCCAGATGATTTTGTTGTTAAAAGTACTGGATCAAATTCTGCAATAAAGTTATATATCATTCAAAATGTAGATAGAAAGTTACGCTTAGATGATATTGCGTCTTCTAAAGGGATGACGATGACCGATTTTACTAAAGAAATGGAGGCTATTGTGTTTTCTGGGACAAAACTTAATATTAACTATTGGATTGATGAAATTTTAGATGAAGATCAACAAGAGGAAATCCATGATTATTTTATGGAATCTGAAACTGATAAAATTTCTGATGCCATTGAAGAATTTGATGGTGATTATGAGGAAGATGAACTTCGTTTGTATCGTATTAAGTTTATGAGTGAAGTCGCTAATTAATCTTTTTATTCCTGAAACCTAATAATTTAGTAGTGTAATGTATTTATATTCAAGTATTTAGAATTTAAAACTGATATTTTATATGAATTTATTTTATAAAGTAAGGAATCCTAACTATATTTGAATTGCAATAATGCAATAATTTTTAAATATAGTAAAATGAATAAATCAATTTTTTATCATGCAGGATGTCCGGTTTGTATAAGTGCAGAACATGACATCATTAATTTAGTCGGTTCAGAAAATGTTGAAATTGTCAATATTGGAGAAAATCAATCAAGAATTCAAGAAGCAGAAAGTGCAGGAGTAGAATCTGTTCCAGCTTTGCTAACACCAAATGGAAATATATTACATATCAATTTTGGAGCATCATTGATTGATGTTAAAAGTTGATAGACGATAAATAGTTAGGATTCCTTAATATAGTAAAAACAAGCAATTATGAAATCAATTATATCAATAATTACAGCAGCCTTATTTTCAAGCATAACATATAATACTTGTGCTCAAATAGGCAAATACCACAATGAAGACTTCAATATAAATGAAGTAAATGTTTCACACCATATCGATCTAGGTATTACCGTTTGGGAAATAACAGTATATGGTAAAGCTGCGCAAACGACACCAATAAAAGCTGGTCAATTAGATGGAGCTCCAGTATTAGGATATGTGTTTCCTACCAGTTTAAAGCCCATAGATGTTGGTTTTAATCAAACGGAAGGCATTGTAGCGCTTGCCTTAACCTCTCATCCAGATTTTGATGATACGCCATTATGGGATGAGAATAGCGACAATATTTATAATAATGATGGTATTGTATGGCATCCACATTGGGTCGTCTTGCATGAAGATAAAAGAGTTGCTGGCGGACTTTCAGTTAAACAATTTCAAAAAGCAGACGAAACCGTTGTTTTGCCACCAACTAATCCTGGAATGCCAATGTATATGGATTCACCTGGTTATCCTGTAACTGCAAAAATGAATACCATTAAAGTTGTAGTTCCAGATTATAGAATCAATAATAGAACCGATTTTAATTATGATGGTGTTACCGCATTTTTGAAAGTTAATACGAGTAATACAGAACTTCCAATGCTTGGCGTTTATGAAGTCTTTAGTATTGCTAGTGGAGATTTGTCATTGCCTTATAAAGTAAAACAGTAAGCTTATGAAAGTTTCAGTTTGGGATACTTATGTTCAAAGAAAAGACGGAAAAACTATGCATTTTGATATTTTAGTACCTAGTAATTTTAAGAATGAAACACAGATTATAAGTTTTGGGAATTCTTATTTATCTGCTAAGACATTTGAAACTAAAAGCCTCACTGCAGACATTTGTAATTTTTGTCATATAGAAACAGCACCAGAATCAGTAGTTGATGATATTTCAAAAAAAGGATATTCCATAATTGAATTGAAAAACTGTAATTAATTTAATTAGGATGACTAACTTTGCCTGTCGACATAAATTCGGCAGGCTTTTTTATGATGGATAACAGTGTTTTTAATCCCAATCATCAGGTAGAAGATCTTTCAAGTAAAATTGTTTCAGGTCTTGAGCGTGTGTCTGAAGTATTTAAAGTGTTACTTTGGGAAAAAGCTAAACAAGTTGGTTTAAGTCCGATACAAATTCAAATTTTAATTTTTGTAGCTTTTCATAAACAGGATTTATGTAATGTGAGTCATTTAGCTAAAGAATTTAATGTTACAAAACCTACAATTAGTGACGCGGTTAAAATTCTCGATAAGAAACAATTGATTTTAAAAGATTATTCTTCGAGCGATAGCAGAAGTTATAGTATTCACTTATCTCAATTAGGAACTCAAATTGTTTCAGAAACTCATGATTTTGCATCTCCTCTAAAGTTACAAATCGATAAATTTAATAAGGTAGAACTTGAAAATATTTTCAAAACGTTGAGCGAATTAATTTATAAATTGAATCAAAATGGAACGTTAACAATACAGCGTACATGTTTTGGTTGCAAATATCATCAAAAGCAAGGTGATACAGATTATTGTAAATTACTAGAAAAAGAATTATTAAATGAAGATATTAGGCTAGATTGTCCGGAATTTGAAGAAAAAAGTTAAGATTTCTATTCTTCCTCATCACTTAATTCATATATAGAGAACAAGATGTTTTCTTGTTTTGAAGTTAAAATAAGTTGCTTTATGTTAGCTCGATCTATTCTTGCTGCATCAACTTCCTCAATTTGAAAATCTATTTTCGAAATACTTCTATTTGAAACACTAGAATGATCAGATTCTAACTCTATCATATCAGAATTTAATACCAATTCAAAATCATGGCCCAAAACTTTTAGTTGTGCACCTTTAACTGTTTTAACATGAAACGTTCCAACGATAACAGTTTGAAAAAAATAGTAACCTCCTAATTCGTTAAGTCCTGCATAAAGCACATTAGATTCTGAAATAGCAAAAGGATCATTGTCAATATCATTAATAATAGCATTAGTATGATCATCAACTTGACCTTTTTTTATGGTTTTAGGTTTTCCGAAAGCTGACTTTAATTTGGTGATAAAGCTCATGAATAAGAATTTTAGGTAAAATTAGTTTTAATAATGACTTGTACAAAATTACAATAGATAATAATTTTTTGGTAATAATGCAATATTACGATGATAAAAACACGTGACTTCATTTCTAATTTCATAAATCCTAATTCGGATATCATAAATCATTGTGTATCTTTGCACCTCAATTAAAATAAAACAACATGAAAGACGGTTTATACGCAAAATTTAATACGACAAAAGGCGAAATTTTAGTCGCTTTAGAATTTGAAAAAACACCAGGAACAGTAGGTAACTTTGTTGCTTTAGCCGAAGGTAATTTAGAGAATTCTGCTAAGCCTCAAGGAACTCCTTATTATGATGGATTGAAATTCCACAGAGTAATTCCTGATTTTATGATTCAAGGTGGTTGTCCACAAGGAGCTGGTACTGGAAATCCAGGTTATAAATTTGATGATGAGTTTCATCCAGATTTAAAACATGATGCTCCAGGAATTTTATCTATGGCAAATGCTGGACCAGGAACAAACGGAAGCCAGTTTTTCATCACTCATATAGAGACACCTTGGTTAGATAACAATCATACTGTTTTTGGAAAAGTACAAGAAGGACAAGATGTTGTTGATGCGATTTCGCAAGATGATGCTATTGAAACGTTAAAAATTATAAGAGTTGGAGCTGCTGCCGAAAACTTTAATGCAGTTGAAGCATTTAGAACTTTTGAAGGTTCAAGAGAAAAGCGTGTAGCTGCTGAGCGTGAAGCTGCAAGAGCTGAATTAGATAAATTAGCTTCAGGTTTTGAAGAAACTAAAAGCGGATTGCGTTACCAAATCATTCAAAAAGGTGATGGTACATCTGCTGAAGCTGGTAAAACAGTTTCTGTACATTATAAAGGACAATTAGCTGATGGTACTGTGTTTGATTCGTCTTACAAAAGAAATGCACCTTTAGATTTTCAAGTAGGTGTTGGTCAGGTGATTGCTGGTTGGGATGAAGGTATTTGCCTTTTAAACGTTGGTGATAAAGCACGCTTGGTTATTCCTAGCGATTTGGGTTATGGTTCTGCAGGAGCAGGAGGTGTAATTCCACCAGATGCTACTTTGGTATTTGATGTAGAATTGATGGATGTAAAGTAAGCAAAGAGCCAAATTTTGTTTAAGCAAAACTTGAGTGAATCGGTTTATCCCGAACTTGTTTCAGGACTCATTTGAATAAAAGAAAAGCACCTTTATAGGTGCTTTTTTTATGTCTTAATTTTTAGAAGTCTAACGTAAGACTAATTTGTAAATAGCGTCTTTACCTAAAGATTCATTCAACATTTTAATGATTTTTTCCTTACCATAACTTAATTCTTCACGTAATACACTTGAACTTAATTGTACATAAAGTACGTCGCGTTCTAATATAATATTGGTAGTATAATTATTTACACCATTGCCCATCATTTTTGCCCAAGCTTCTCTTACATTGACTTTGTCTAAGCCAGTTTGTAGATTATTAGCATCGACAAATTCCTTTAAGATATCACTAATGGGTTGATTGTCGTTATTGCGTTTTGCCATGTCAATTTTAATTAAGTCTTACTCTAAATTTAAAGGTACATACCGTTTATAAAGGTACATATCTTTATTGGTATTTATGATTAATAATTTGTCTTTATCAGCATTCAAAACGGTTTCTTTCCAATTTGAATAAAGTGTAGAATACATAAGATGTAAGCTATCGTTTTCTATTTTAACCTCAATTCGTTCTTTGTCAGTGGACGTTTCATAAGTGCCAGATAAATTTGGTTTCAACTTTGTTCTAAATCCAATTAAACCATCTGTGATTTCAATATAATCAACCGTGTCATTGTAATTATATGATTTTTTTGAACCATCAGAAAGTGTTACTTCTTCAATTTCCCAATACCCATTAAGATGAGGTACAAAAGATTTTGGGTCTTTTGAACAACTTAAAAATATAAGTATTAAGACGAATAAACTAATTTTTTTTATATTCATATTATAGTTTAAAAATTTTATACGATTGATGAATTTGCTTGACTACATTTTCCGTACGTTCAGCATGTGTGTCACTTATAAATAATTGACCGAAGTCCTTATTATCAACCAAACCAATAATTTGAGCGACTCGTTGTTCATCTAATTTGTCAAAAATATCATCTAAAAGTAATAAAGGTGTGACACCACTTTGTTGTTTTACAAAATCAAATTGGGCTAATTTTAAAGCAATTAAAAATGATTTTTGTTGACCTTGACTGCCAAATTTTTTAATTGGATGTGTTTCAATTTCAAAACTTAAATCATCTTTATGAATGCCTACACTAGTATATTGCAGAGCTTTGTCTTTATTAATGCGTTGCATAAGAAGTGCATTTAAATCATCTTCATGCAAATCACTTTTATAACTAAGGTTTACAATTTCGTTTTTATTACTTATAGCTTCATAACGTTGTTTGAAAATAGGAATAAAGGCTTCTAGAAATTCAGATCTTGTCTTAAATATTTCTGAGCCATAGGTATGAAGTTGTTCATTATAGACCTCTAAAGTATCTAGGTTGAATGTATTATTTAATGCGAAATATTTCAATAATGCATTTCGTTGTGATAACACTTTATTGTAGCTAATTAAATTGTTAAGATATCCTTTGTCACTTTGTGAAATCACACTGTCAATAAACTTTCGTCTTGTGTCACTTCCTTCAATAATTAAGTCACGATCTGCTGGAGAAATGATAACTAATGGAATAAATCCGATATGGTCACTAAATTTTTCATAAGCTTTTCCATTGCGTTTAATCATTTTTTTTTGACCTCGCTTAAGCGAAACTATAATTTTTTCGGTACGTTCGTGCTTATCAAAAATCCCGTCAACTACAAAAAACTCGGCATTATGTTTTATGTTTTGAGTCGCTACAGGATTAAAATAACTTTTCCCTAAAGATAGGTGATATATGGCGTCTAGGACATTTGTTTTGCCAACTCCATTAAACCCAACAAAGCAATTAATCTTATTGTCGAACTCAAAATCTTGACTTTCAAAATTCTTGTAATTGACCAAGCTAAGGGTTTTTAAAATCATAAAACAGACCGGAATATTTGTGTTTGGGTTTAGTTTAAAGTAAGAAGAAGTAAAAATAACAAATAATTTACCTTTTAAATCCCAATAAAAATTTTATTTTTGCGGGCACAAATATAGAATTATGGCAACATATAAGAAAAGAGGTTACAAACCAAAAACTAAAGAAGAGAAAGTTGAGGCTATCGAAGAAAACTCAACAACTGCTGAAGTTTTTAATACCTTGGATGAAGGAGCTTCTAAAGCTGAAGATTGGGCTGTTAAGAATCAGAAGAATATTTTCATATTAATTGGTCTTGCTGCTGTTATAGTTTTAGGTTACTTAGGGTATAATAAATTTATAGCCGAACCTAAAGCAGACGAAGCTATGAATGAAATGTTCACAGCTCAAAAATATTTTGAGGAAGCGGTTAATGGAACTGCTAAAGATTCATTATATAATCTAGCACTTGCAGGTGGAGAAGGAAAATATGGTATGTTAGATATTGTTAGCGAATATGGTAGTACACGAGCTGGAAATTTAGCTAACTATTATGCAGGAATAGCATACTTAAATCTTAAAGATTATACAAATGCTGTGAAGCACTTAAGTGATTTTAAAACTGATGATGCAGTTTTAGGACCTGTTGCTAAAGGAGGAATTGGTGATGCATTTGTTCAATTAAATCAGCCTGAAGATGCTTTAGGTTATTATGAAAAAGCTATTGCTGGTTCAACAAATGAGTATACTACACCAATGTATTTGTTTAAAGCTGCTAATGTTGCTTTAGGACTTGGACAAGCTGATAAAGCTTTGGGATATTTCAAAAGAATAAAAGAAGAATTTTCAAGCGCTGCTGAAGCTACGAATATTGATGTCTTTATAGGAAGAGCAGAGGCAAAGAACTAATATACTATGGCTACTGCAAACCATAACTTATCTAATTACGATAAAAGCACAATCCCAAACGCGAAAGATTTTCGGTTTGGGATTGTTGTTTCAGAATGGAATGATAATGTGACAAACGGACTTTTTAAAGGGGCTTTAGATGCTTTATTAGATTGTGGAGCATTACCTGAAAATGTCATTAAATGGGATGTGCCAGGAAGTTTTGAGTTAATTTATGGCTCAAAAAAAATGATAGAACAAAATGTAGATGTTGTTATTGCTATTGGTTGTGTGATTCAAGGCGAAACAAAACACTTCGATTTTGTCTGTGATGGTGTCACTCAAGGCATTAAAGACTTAAATTTGACCACTAACACTCCTGTGATTTTTTGTGTGTTAACCGATAATAACATGCAGCAATCTATAGATCGTTCTGGAGGTAAACATGGTAATAAAGGTACAGAAGCAGCTATTGCTGCAATTAAAATGGCAGATCTAAACTTGAAGTAAGTTTATTTAACTGGTTTTAACTCACTTGCCAACTTCATTATTGTTAACAATTTTTAAGACTTCAAAACTTATATTTCCTTGTAAATTCAGTACTTTTGAGATATAACATCTATTAGGTTTTGTAGTGAGCTTATTTCAGCAACAAAAAAATAAACGCTTCAGTTATATACCTAGGCATCTTAGAGATTCCAAAAGCAATTCAGATAATAATATCAAATCGCAATGGAAAACTGTAAGAAATCAAGGTAAATACTCAAGTAAATCCTCGAATAAATTAGTAATGCTATTAATTGGTTTAGGAATGATAATTGCGGTTTGGTTTATATTAACTCATTACGAAATATCATAATTATGGGAATTCTAAACACACGTAAAAATAAAAAGTATAGTTACACTCCTCGCTATTATAAAGGTGAAGGGAGTCCTTATGAACTTAAACATAAGTTTGATGAGTATCGTGTAACTGTGACAAATCATAAAGGTCTTAAGACAAAGCTTAATAATGCTATTGAGGATTATAAATACAACGATGATAAATCAGGTGCTAATAGTCGTATCATGATAATTATTGGTATTTTAATTTTGGTGTTCTTATTTGTTATAGATTTTGATCTCTCTATTTTCTATTCAAATAGCTAATGGCAGACATTATTCAACTTTTACCAGATCATGTTGCTAACCAAATCGCAGCAGGCGAAGTCGTACAGCGTCCAGCTTCTGTGGTTAAAGAATTACTTGAAAATGCTATTGACGCAGGTTCAACATTTATAAAGCTAATTATTAAAGATGCTGGAAAAACGTTAATTCAAATCATTGACGATGGTAAAGGGATGAGTACAACAGATGCTCGATTAAGTTTTGAACGTCATGCAACTTCTAAAATTCGTTCTGCCGAAGATTTATTCAGTTTAAATACTAAAGGATTTCGTGGCGAAGCTCTTGCCAGTATTGCTGCAATTGCGCATGTAGAATTAAAAACCAAACAAGAACAAGATGAGCTAGGTACTCAAATTGAAATTGAAGGTAGTGAAATAAAATCCCAAGAAGTTGTTGTAACTCCAAAAGGAACGTCGATTGCTGTGAAGCATTTGTTTTTCAATATTCCTGCAAGACGAAATTTTTTGAAATCGAACAATGTAGAGTTAAGGCATATTATTGATGAATTTCATCGTGTGTCTTTAGCACATCCTGATATCTCCTTTACAATGTTTCATAACGGAAGTGAAAGTTTTAACCTTCCTAAAAGTAATTATAGACAGCGTATTGTCAATATTTTTGGAGGTAAAACTAATGAGAAATTAGTACCTGTAGAAGAAGAAACTGAAGTTTTAAAAGTCTCTGGTTTTGTTGGTAAACCTGAGTTTTCTAGAAAAACAAGAACCGAACAATTTTTCTTTGTTAATAACCGATTCATTAAAAGTGCTTACCTCAATCATGCTATTAATGCTGCATTTGAAGGCCTGATGAAAGATGGAAGTCATCCAAGTTATTTCCTAAACTTAACTGTCGATCCAAAAACAATAGATATAAATATTCATCCAACTAAAACTGAAATTAAGTTCGATGATGAACATACACTATATGCAATTTTGCGTTCCTCTGTGAAGCATAGTCTAGGACAGTTTAATATTGCTCCAGTTTTAGATTTTGATCGTGACAAAAATCTTGATACACCTTACGATTTTGAAAGGAAAAAAGTGTCTAATCCAACCGTTGAAGTAGATCGAAGTTTTAATCCCTTCCAAGAGGAAAAATCGCCAAGTAAATCTAGTAGTTTTTCAATGCCATATAAAAAAGAACCTGCTGCACAATGGGAAAGTTTGTATGTTGGACTTGAAAGTAAAGGCACAAAATCTACACAGGAGTTTAGAGAAGTTGAGTTTGAGAGTCAGCCAGAGAATGAATCCCTTTTTAAGGAGAATAGTTCTATTGAAACTAAACAAAGAACATATCAGTTACACAATAAATATATAATTAGCACAATTAAATCTGGTATGCTGATTTTAGATCAACATCGAGCGCATCAACGTGTGCTTTATGAAGGTTTATTAAAGCATACGATGCGGAAAGAAGCGATAAGTCAGCAGCTATTATTCCCATTGCAATTGCAATTTTCATCTTCTGAAATGGAATTATTACTACGCTTAAAAGAAGATTTAGAACATACAGGATTTGTGTTCTCTAAATTTGAAGACACGACCATTGAAATCACAGGTGTTCCTGTAAATGTGCCTGAAAGTGAAGTGTCCATCATTTTAGAACAGCTTATCAGTGATGCCGAACAAGAAGTACCAGATAGTAATTTTAGCTCCACTGATTTGCTTGCTAAATCATTGTCTAAAAGTTTAGCTATTAAAGGTGGACAATCTTTATCAAATATGGAGCAGGAACATTTGGTAAATAGCTTATTCGCTTGTAAGGAACCTTCAGTTTCGCCAACCAATAGAACTACATTTATTACCATGAGTGTAGATGATTTTGATAAAAAATTTATGTAATTAATTTATGATGAGAGGTATTACAGATACGGTAAAACATTTAATTATTATTAATGTTATAATGTTCATTGGGACATTGTTTGTTGGTAATGGCGAGTTATTTTATAGATGGTTTGCATTATATTTTCCACAGAATGAATTGTTTCAGCCATGGCAAATTATTACACATATGTTTATGCATGGAGGAGCAAATTTGCAAAATTTAAGTATTACACATCTTTTGTTTAATATGTTTGCGTTATGGATGTTTGGAACTGCAGTTGAATCACAATTGGGAAGTAAGAAATTCTTATTTATATATATGTCTGCAGGATTTGGAGCTGTATTATTTCAATTAGGATATTATTACTTTAATTATTTACCAACTTTTTCAGAATTGCAAGCTTCAGGACTTTCAATTGATACCATTAATGATATTATGAATACTGGAAAATGGAATTTCCAGACTACAGATATACAAGAGGCACAGTTGAATAAATTATATCCAATTTATAACGCTTCCATGGTTGGAGCATCAGGTTGTATTATGGGAATTCTAGCAGCTTTCGGTATGATGAATCCAGAAGCTAAACTTATGTTGATTTTCTTGCCAATACCTATAAAAGCCAAGTACTTTATTCCTGGAATTATTCTTTTAGATGTTATTTCTGCGGTAACTGGTCAGTCGTTCTTTAGCCCAAGTAACACCGCATATATGGCTCACATTGGTGGTGCTATAACCGGATTTATTATCATGTGGTACTGGAAAAAAAATCAGTTTAATCAAAATCGTTGGGATCGATGACCTCGTTAGCATACGACATAAAAGACAAGCTAAAACACCTTAATGTTTTTGAAAAGATTATTGCTGTAAATGTTTTAGTTTTTTTTACAAGCTGGTTGCTTAAGGTATTTCTAAAAACGCCTAGAGTAGATACACTATCTTGGTTTGAATTGCCTAAAGATATCTTTGATTTTATAGCGCAGCCTTGGTCGATCATTACGTATGGCTTTATACATTACAGACCTTTCCATTTATTATTTAATATGATTGTTCTGTATTTTATTTCAAGGACTATGGTGAATTTGTTTCCAAAAAAACAATCCCTAAATATATACTTCCTTGGTATAATAGCAGGAGCATTGGCTTACTTAGCTGTGTATAATATAATGCCAGATAGCTTTTCTGATACAGTAGGAGCATTAGTTGGTGCATCTGCAGGAGTGAATGCTTTACTTATTTTTTTATGTGCTTATATGCCGAATCGTGAAACTAAATTTTTTGCAATAACAATTAAATTGTGGCATATTGGTTTGGCTATTGTTTTAATTGATTTTATTGGGCTTTTTGGAGCTAATCAAGGAGGTAAAATAGCACATTTAGGCGGTAGTTTTCTAGGATATTTATATGCTACACAATTGCTTAAAGGGACTGATATTGGTAAAGGCTTTGGGCAGTTTATGGATGTGATTTCAAATGTGTTTAAACCGAAGTCACCATTAAAAACGGTACATAGAAATAAAAAAAAACCGTTTGCTGGTCATAATAAAGAACAGTTTAATGAGTTTAATAATCAAAAAAAGATTGACCTTATTCTTGATAAAATAAGTAAGAGTGGTTATGAAAGTCTAACCAATGAGGAAAAGACATTCCTATTTAAAGCAGGTAAAGATTAGGTGTTTAAATGAAAAATCTTAAAGGTTTTGACAAGTTAATATTTGTCGTCAATTCATTGATGGCATTTGCTTTGTTATTATCTTATGTCTTACCATTTATGGCTCCAAAACAATTTGCTTTTTTATCTGTTCTAAGCCTTGCTGTTCCAGCGTTGATAATTATCAATATTTTATTTGCGGTGTATTGGTTGCTCAATATTAAACGGCAAATCATGCTATCTCTATTCGTGCTTGCTATTGGTTATAATCACGTGTTCTCATTGTATAAATTTTCTTCTTCTAAAAATGTAGATGATAATGAGAACCTTTCTGTTATGAATTATAATGTTCGTTTATTTAATGTGTTTGAATGGATTAAAGGCACCAATGTAAAGCTAGATGTTTCGAATTTTATTGCTGAAAAACAACCAGATATATTGTGTATTCAAGAGTATAGACCAGATGCTGAAGTGGACCTAGAAGGCTATTATAAATATGAAGAACTATCTGGAAATAAAGTGAAAAACGGACAAGCAATTTTTACTAAGTTTCCCATTATAAAATCGGGTTCTATTGAGTTCCCAAACACTTCTAATAATGCCATCTTTGCAGATGTTGTAAAAGGTTCTGATACCATTAGAATTTACAATGTGCATTTACAGTCATTAGGAATTGATCCAACTGTTGAAAAGTTAAAGAATGAGGATTCTGAAAATTTATTTAAGCGTGTGAGCAGTACGTTTAAAATGCAACAATTTCAAGCAGAGCTTTTTTTAAAGCATAAAAAGCAATGTCCTTATAAAATGATTATTTGTGGTGACTTTAATAATACAGCTTATTCTTACGTCTATAAAGAGATAAAAGGAAACCTTAAAGATGCATTTAAAGAAGCTGGAAATGGTTTCGGACGAACATTTGATTTTAAATTCTTTCCCGTTAGAATTGATTTCGTACTTGTTGACAATAGCTTTAAAGTGAATTCATTTAAAACTTATGACGTTAAATTATCCGACCATTATCCTGTAATGGCTAAGTTGAAACTGGAAAATTAATTATATTTAGTCAAATGGATTATTCTATAAAAAGTAAGGTTTTTGCCAACAACCATTTTACATCATCCAACAATCCATAGCATCAGCTAAGATGTGAATTAAAAAACCAATTCCTAAAATTCTTGTTTTTTTTAGTGTTGACAACAGAACATAAATGCCAATAGCGTAGTAGGAGTGTAGTGGATGAAAATTAATACTACAGCGATTAGGATCAAAAACAGGTGTTGCCAAAAGATGATCTAAATCTATTAGCATTGTGCTAATCATTATTATATATGCGAATTTCCATTGTGCTTTAAAACATATAAGTGCTATGATTAAAGGCAATAAAAAATGAATTCCGTAATGAACAATCGATTGATACATTACAAGTTTAGCTTTTGAGATTCTAAATATATAATTGAGTTTGGTCCTTCATTAAATAATAAATCTAAAATACTTAAGTTGTTTAGAAAACCATGTTTATCATCAAATACTTGAGCATACGATTTGAAGTTTTGCACTGTCTCTTTTCTACTATTAGCCAAAGGTCTAGCATCTAGAGTGTTTTTAGGTTCTTTATCAAAATGCTCCGTTGTTTCGTGTTCAAAAGGTAGCTGAAGGCACTCAAAAATAGTTTTTATACACTTAAAGTTAAAGTCCATAATAGTATTTGCTTCAGTTTTAAATAAAGGTTTTAAATCATCGATATAGAATTCAAAAAAAGGTGAAGCACTATATGCAGATTCTAAAGACTTTAAATGTAGATCTTGCCAATTATCAATATTCGAAATGGCAACGTTCTTATAGAGTTGACGATTTTTTTGAGTATAATGTACAGGAACATTTAGGTCTAATTTACCATTAGCTCCAAAAATAGTTGCTCGGTTTCTATATGTTTGTTTTTGGTAGTTGTCACTAATTTCGAACACAAGTTTTTCTGCATTCACCATCGCTACAAAATGAGCAATGCTCGGAAAATATGTAGGATGTATTAGGACCTTCATTAGTCTGTTTAGAATTAAAAAAATCTAATTAGCTATTCGCTTTTCTTCTTTTTCTCAATTTATTGAAGCCAAGACCACCAAACAATAATACTAAGAACGGAATAAAATATGATGTAGCTTTTCCACTTCCTCCAACAGTAGTGAACCAACGTTCCCAACGTGGATTTTTAAGTCCGTCCCAACTCATCCAAATAAAAACTGGCTTACCAACAACATGATCAAAAGGTACAAATCCCCAAGCTCTAGCATCTACAGAGTTATGGCGATTATCACCCATCATCCAGTAATAATTTTGTTTAAAAGTGTATGAAGTTGAAGGCTTACCGTTGATAAGAATTTGGTTGCCATTAGTTTTTAAATCATTTCCTTCATATTCCGAAATTAATCGTTTGTATAAAGGAAGGACTTCAATGTTTAAATCTACTGTAACACCTTCTTTTGGAATATATAAAGGGCCAAAATTGTCGTAGTTCCAAGGGTATTGAGCGTCTCGAGGAAATAAATTGCCATCTACGCCTTTGTCAGTTTTTCTGCGAGTTAGCTTAGCTATATTGGGATGGTTTTTAGCTTTAGAAGCAGCTTCTTCAGTTGCTTGAACATAATAAGTCTCGCTTCTAGAATCAAAACCAATACCATCAGTAATATCATATCTTTTTAGAATGGCATACACTTGTTCGTTACTCGATATATTTCCTTTAAATTCAATGTCATAAGAGAATTGTAATTTAGCACGATCTGGTAGTTCATTTTTCTTACCATTTATATATACATAACCATTTCTTACTTCAAGAGAATCACCAGGTATACCAACACATCGTTTTACTAAATTTGTTTTTTTATCTATAGGTTTGTAATAATTCCTGTCTGGCGTAAAGATGTTCATATTTAGCAAGGTGTCTGCAGGTTGATTAAATACGACAATATCATTCCGTTCTATATCTTCAAAACCTGGTAGTCTCAAATAGGGTATTTGAAGTTTGTTTTTCCATGAAGTTTTTCTTTTATCAAAACGGTCATCAAAAAGGTATGATTTGCTTTTTATAACCGGAATTGTATCATGAACCATTGGAGCTCCAACAGTAGTCATAGGTATTCTGGCTCCATAATGAAATTTACTAACAAAAAGAAAATCACCAACCAATAACGATTTTTCTAAAGAAGAACTAGGAATTGTAAATGGTTGAATAAAATACGTATGCACAATTGTAGCAGCTACGATGGCAAATAAAATGGAACTTACCCAATCTCCAGAATTTGATTTAGGATGTAAATCTCTATTTTCTATATAAGTTACGTCAGCGACATAGTTGAGATAAAAATTATAAAATCCTAAAGAGATAACAGCTAGAAACGTATCCTGATATGTGTTTTTTCCAAAACTTCTAGCAGTTTCAACCCAAACTACAGGAAGCATAATGAGGTTGACAATTGGTACAAATAATAAGATGGTCCACCACCAAGCTCTATTGATGATTTTCATTAAGATTACTGAATTGTATACTGGAATAAAAGCTTCCCAAGCTTGTCGTCCAGCTTTTACGTATAGCTTCCATGTCCCAAGTCCGTGAATAACTTGAATTATCAAGATGAAAATTAACCACTGTGTTATCGTCATAATATGTTGTTTGTGTTGTTGGTTGAAAAATATTTTAAAACGTTACTCATAAATTACAAATTAACCAATGTTTAACACGTCTTTCATTGTGTAAACTCCGGTTTTGTCATGAATCCATTCTGCTGCAATAACAGCACCAAGGGCAAAACCTTCTCTACTGTGAGCTGTGTGTTTAATTGAAATACAATCTACATCAGATTCATAATTGATTTCATGCGTTCCAGGAACGTTTTCAATTCGTTTTGCTAAAATACCAATCTCTTTTGGTTTTGGTGGCTCTAGTGTCCAATTTTTGTAGTCTGATTGACTAATAATCTCATTCGCTAATGAAATGGCAGTTCCGCTAGGCGCATCTAGTTTTTGGATATGATGTATTTCTTCAATACTGACTTTGTATTGTGGTAAGCCAGTCATCAATTTTGCCAAAGTTTTATTCACCTCAAAAAAGATATTGACACCTAAACTAAAATTTGATGCATATAAAAATGTACCATTATGAGTTTTGCAAAGCGATACAATATCATCATATTTTTCTAGCCATCCTGTAGTTCCTGATATTACAGGAATTTTATTGCGAATACAGTTGCTTATGTTTTCAAAAGCTGAAGAAGGTAAACTGAAATCGATAGCAACATCAATATTATCGAATACGTAATCGCTAGTGTCTCTTGAAACCTTCAATACAATATGGTGACCTCTTTTAATAGCAATGTTTTCAATTGCTTTGCCCATTTTTCCGTAACCCAATAACGCAATGTTCATGGTTTAGAATTTAAAGTTGAGTGTGAGTCCTAGGTCTGAAGAATTCTCCATTTCGTTATATTGGAAATGCGGTTTAATAGCTAAGTTTCGATCGACATTATATTGCAATAAATGTGCATCAACGTTAGCGTCTATAATATTTAAAGCATATATGCCAATGGTTATTAATAGAGAAAGTTCTTTTCTTCGCTTAAGGGTTTGTTGTGCGTTTATTAATCCTTCGTTGCTAACTTGAGGGAATTCTCCATCTGATGCGTCTTTGCCAGCTAAACGACGTTTGTATTCGTCTCTATAACGATTATATTCTTTGTTGTTTACGGAATAGAAATAGACACCAGTTCCAAGGGCTGCATATATGATAGGTATTTTCCAGTATTTTTTATTACGAGCTTGCCCTAGGCCAGGTAACACTGCCGAATAGAAAGCGGCTTTTGTAGGCGCAAGAATGTCAATTGGTTTGCGTGCGATGGTATCCATAACGACCATAAGGTCATTGTCGATTCCTAAACTGTCGTTCGCTTTCTTGTTTTGGGCAAATGTGTTGAAGCCAAAAAAGAAAAGAAAACCAATGAGATAAATATGCTTATTTGGCACTTTTGACAAGTTTTTTTATGCGGTTAAAATCTTCTTCAGAATGAAACGGAATTGTAATTTGACCTTTACCATTCTTTGATACCTTAACGTTAATTTTGTGTCCAAAGTATTCTGAAAATTCTTTGACTCCTTTTTTGATATACTTCGGAAGCTCTTCTTTTTTAGCTGACTTTATAATATTTGTGTTATGAAAGTTTTTAACCAATTGCTCTGTGTCTCTAACAGAAAGCTTATCGGTTATTATCTTTTCATAAATATCAAGTTGTATGTTTTGATCTTCAATATTGATGATAGCTCTACCATGGCCCATTGAAATAAAACCATCACGCATTCCAGTTTGAATAATCGGATCTAGTTTTAGTAACCGTAAATAGTTAGCAATAGTTGAGCGTTTTTTACCAACACGTTCGCTCATTTGCTCTTGAGTTAATTTAATTTCATCAATTAAGCGTTGGTAGGAGAGTGCAATTTCAATAGGATCAAGATCTTGTCTTTGGATATTTTCTACCAAAGCCATTTCTAGTGATTCCTGATCGTTTGCAATTCTAATGTAAGCAGGAATAGTTTTTAATCCGATGAGTTTTGAAGCTCTAAAACGACGCTCACCAGACACCAATTGAAATTTATTAAACTCTAGTTTTCTAACAGTTATAGGTTGAATAACTCCTAATTCTCTAATAGAAGATGCTAATTCGCGTAAAGTTTCTTCGTTGAAATTAGTACGAGGCTGAAACGGGTTAATGTCGATGGCTTCAATATCAAGCTCAACAATATTTCCAATGATGGTGTCGGCATTTTTATCTTTAACAGAATTAATATCGTTCGAAGGATCTTTCAAAAGTGCTGAAAGTCCTCGACCTAATGCTTGTTTTTTTGTTGCCTTCGCCATTATGCGTTCTTATTAATAATTTCTTTTGCTAAACTTAAATAATTTGAAGCACCTTTACTACTGACATCATATTTAATAATACTTTCGCCATAACTTGGTGCTTCTCCTAAACGCACATTACGCTGTATAATGGTTTTGAAAACCATGTCAGTAAAGTGTTTTTGGACTTCTTCAACCACTTGATTAGATAAACGTAAACGTTGGTCAAACATCGTGAGCAACATGCCTTCAATATCTAAGTCTACATTATGAATCTTTTGAACACTTTTAACGGTGTTTAATAATTTACCTAGACCTTCAAGCGCAAAATACTCACATTGAATAGGAATAATTACAGAATCTGAAGCTGTTAATGCGTTCAACGTTAATAGTCCTAAAGAAGGTGCGCAATCAATCAAGATATAGTCGTAAGAAGATTTTAAGTGCGTTATAGCCTTTTTAAGCATGTATTCACGCTCGTCTTTATCGACTAATTCAATTTCAATAGCGACTAAGTCTATATGTGCAGGAATAATATCTACATTAGGTGAATTGGTTGTTACAATACAATCTTCAGCTGAAGCTGTGTGTTCTAGTAATTGGTAAGAACCAGTTTCAACACTTTCAACATCTATTCCAAGGCCAGAAGTTGCATTAGCTTGAGGATCTGCATCAATAAGCAACACTTTTTTTTCTAATACACCTAGAGAAGCTGCAAGGTTTACGGAAGTTGTTGTTTTACCAACACCACCTTTTTGATTGGCTATTGCAATGATTTTACCCATTAATTGATTTGGTATTTATGAAGTGTAAAAATACGATTATTTACGACTTTTGGAAGTGGAAGTTGTTAACAGGTATTTAAATAAAAAAACCACTTTAATTTAAATTAAAGCGGTTTTTAAAAGCTGTTTTATCGTTTATTTTTTAAGGTTGAAGATGTAACCTATTTTGACTTGGAAATTACCACCATAGTCTTCTGCGCTTCCTGAAGTCTGGTAACTGTAATTAGAAAAAACCAATTCAAGCAAGAATTTGTTTTTATTAATATTTATAAAAGTTCCAACTTTAAAAAGTAAAGAAAATGATTGGTCAATATCTCTTTAGTAGATTTCTTCTGAGAAGATATCTTTGACTTCAATATCGTGTTTTAATGTAAATCCATAAGATGTACCTAAACCTATATATGGACTTAAAAGGCCTTGTTTATTGTGGAAAGGTTGGTATGTAGCCACAAGGTATGGTTCAACTACATTTGCATCATGTAACACAGATCTAGGTCCGAAAAAATTAGGTTCTTCATAATTATAATCTACTTTTTTCTGATTATACTCAACACCAAATAGAAAGGATAGATTGTATTTAGTTATGTTTGGAGAAAAACTAATAAATGCACCGAAACTCGGTCCGAAATCAGCACCACTAGTTTTGTATCCATTATTACGTGTGTCTTCAAAAGTTGCATAATTCCCACCAAGCGTAATACCAACTTCTAGTAGATTTACAACAGATTTATCAGTAGAATAATCTTTAACTTCAGCATTATTACATTTATTCAGTTTAATTACAAAGTCTGATAGGCTCTTACGATTGTACTTTACGGAGTTTGCTTCTGTTTGTAATTCTTGACAGTTTTTGGCGTAATAACTTAAGATGCCAACATAGCTATTTATTGTGCTTTCAAAGACGCCTTGATCTGTAGATTTTTGAATTTTTTTAATTTCTAATTTTTTCAATCCGTTAGTTTGGTCATTTATAAAATAGATGTCATCAGAAATAAATAAAGAAGTACTTGCATTAATGATGTATTCGAAAAACGAAGCTTTATTATCAACACTAAGGCTTACGAACTCTTTAAAAGGTTCTTCTAAAGTGAAGTTTTTAACAGTTTCAGCAGAAAACATTATTTCTTTTGAATCTGTATTTTCTTTATATATGATATTTGTGCTTGATATTATTTTTATTAGTCCATTTACAGTGGTCTGCTGATTATTAGTGTAGCTGCCTTTTTGAAATATATTTTGTGAAATTCAAAAAATGTGCAGCTTAATAAATATTTATTTCTTAACAAGCCTTGTATTTGAAACGGAGTCGTGCATTCCGTTTTCACTACCAAACAAATAAGAAAGTGCATCAAAAGGTATGACTCTGGCTAGTGATCTAATTATAATCTTAAAGAAATGAGGTTTGTGTCCATTTTTTGTTACAACTTTGGTTTTTGTAATCATTTTACCTAAAGTTTGAGATGTAGTAATTTCTAGTATTGAGTAATAAGAAAACATGATTGTGTGTAGAGCAAGATAATTTGTATGATAACTATTTTCTATTATAGAAAAGACAAAAAAGAGAATATAAATTACAAACAAATCGATTATATAATTGGTTAATCGAGTTGATTTGTCAATAGTGCTCATTATCGTTTTTGTTTTCGAATATTTAATCAATCAAAATCTCCAAAATTTGAATCGCTGCATCGCTAATTTTAGTTCCAGGTCCAAAAACTGCAACAGCTCCAGCATCAAATAAATATTGATAATCTTGCTTTGGTATGACGCCTCCAACGATCACCATGATGTCCTCACGACCATAATTTTTAAGCTCACCTATTACTTGAGGCACGAGTGTTTTGTGTCCTGCAGCTAAGGATGATACGCCTAAAATGTGCACATCATTTTCTACAGCTTGTTTGGCTGCTTCTTTTGGTGTTTGAAAGAGTGGGCCAATATCTACATCAAAGCCAACATCTGCATAACCAGTAGCAACAACTTTTGCGCCTCTGTCATGACCATCTTGTCCCATTTTGGCAATCATGATTCTAGGTCTGCGACCATCTTGTTCTGCAAATTGGTCAGCTAATGCTCTTGCTTTCTGGAAACTTTTATCGTCTTTTATTTCTTTACTATACACGCCTGAAAATGATTTAATTTGCGCTTTATATCTGCCAAATTCGGTTTCTAAAGCATCGCTAATTTCGCCTAGAGTTGCTCTGTTTCGAGCGGCTTCTACTGCTAAAGTTAACAAATTCTCTGTTCCTGTTTTTGCAGCTTTGGTTAAATTTTTAAGAGATTTTTCAACAGCTTCAGTGTTTCTAGTCGCTTTGATGTGATCTAGGCGTTTTATTTGTCCGTTTCTAACAGTTTGATTATCGACTTCTAATGTGGAAATTGGATCTTCTTCTTCTAAGCGGTATTTGTTGACGCCAACAATAATGTCTTGATTAGAATCTATTCTCGCTTGTTTTCGTGCAGCAGCTTCTTCAATTCTTAATTTAGGAATGCCAGCTTCAATGGCTTTTGTCATTCCGCCAAGTTCTTCAACTTCTTCAATAAGAGTCCATGCTTTTTGAGCGATATCGTGCGTTAATTTTTCGACATAATAACTTCCAGCCCAAGGGTCAACGGTTTTAGTGATTCCTGTTTCCTCTTGTAAAAATATTTGAGTGTTTCTCGCTATTCTAGCTGAAAAATCGGTTGGTAATGCAATAGCTTCATCTAAAGCGTTGGTATGTAGACTTTGTGTGCCGCCAAAAGCAGCTGCAGCAGCTTCAATAGTAGTTCGTGCTACGTTGTTAAACGGGTCTTGTTCTGTTAAGCTCCATCCAGACGTTTGGCAATGCGTTCGTAAAGCCAAAGATTTTTGATTCTTAGGGTTAAACTGGCTTACGATTTTTGCCCATAGCATTCTGGCTGCTCGCATTTTGGCAATTTCCATAAAATGGTTCATGCCAATAGCCCAAAAGAAAGATAGGCGAGGAGCGAAGGTGTCGATGTCCATTCCTGCTGCGAGTCCTTTTTTGATGTATTCTAATCCGTCGGCTAAAGTGTATGCTAATTCAATGTCACAAGTTGCGCCAGCTTCTTGCATGTGGTAGCCAGAGATACTGATACTATTGAATTTCGGCATGTTCTTGCTCGAGTATTCAAAAATATCAGAAATGATTTTCATTGAAGGTGTTGGAGGATAGATGTAAGTGTTTCTTACCATGAACTCTTTCAGAATGTCATTTTGAATCGTGCCAGCTAGTTGTTCGGGTTTTACGCCTTGTTCTTCAGCGGCAACAATATAAAACGCCATAATGGGTAATACTGCGCCATTCATAGTCATGGAAACCGACATTTTATCTAACGGAATTTGATCGAAGAGAATTTTCATGTCTTCAACACTATCAATGGCTACGCCAGCTTTTCCAACATCGCCAACCACACGTTCATGATCTGAATCGTAGCCTCTGTGTGTGGCTAAATCGAAAGCGACAGATAGTCCTTTTTGTCCAGCAGCAAGGTTGCGTCTGTAAAAGGCGTTACTGTCTTCGGCTGTTGAAAAACCTGCATATTGCCTAATTGTCCAAGGTCTGCGAACATACATTGTTGAGTATGGTCCACGAAGATTAGGAGTGATACCAGCGACGAAATTTAAATGCTCTAGGTTTTTAAGGTCTGCTTTAGAGTATGTTGATTTGATGTCAATATCTTCCGCAGTATGAAAATTGCCTTTAGAGTTATCTGCATTGTGATTTGGCTCCTGATCTATTTTAATATGTTGAATGTTTCTTCTTTTCATTTGAATAGATGTGGTTCTCTAATCGTGATTATGTCCAGCGTGAGGGTCTTTTGTGTCTTTAGTTGTGTCTAATGGTTTTTCCTCTTTTTTTGTTAAATCTACATTGGAAAGCTTTGAGTAATATAGCTCTAATGCGACATAAGTTGCTAAGTATTTGTCTTTGTTAAATATATGGCTTCTTGTTAAAAATAGATCTTTTAGCATTCTTATGCTCATGCTGTTTGTTGATAACAACGCATTAAAAGTAGTTTTTAAATCTTTATCTGAAATGTTATTTCCAATACAGCTAAATATTTCATGCTTATAATTAAGGGAAAGTTGATTGTTTTTTGTAATCCATAAGCCATCTATGTTTTTGAGAGCTTCAAAAATATCTAGAGAATGTTGGTTGGCAATGTTGTTGTAATTTGTGGCATTAATAGTGCTTTCTTTTAGAAAGTCGCGATAAGCATTGTTTATACTGCTTATGTTTGTTTTATTGTTTCCGTAATGTTCTGTTAGAGTTGCTTCGAAATTATGTAGGGCTTCGTTGAGTAAATTTGTGTATTCATTGTTGCAATTTAGAACCATTGGCTTGTCGGAATAATTAAAGATTAATTTAGGTTGAGGTTCTTTGCAATTGACAAGAATTAAACATATTACAAAATAAATAAATCGTGTTTTCATTGTAGTAGATTTTATAATTTTTCTTTATTTAATCTGTTTTCATCCAGAGCGTTAGATAGTCTTTTATTGATTATAGGTTCAACTAATGTTTTGACTGGGTTTGTTTTTAAAAACGGATATAATTCTATTTCAGAATGCATAATGTCTTCTTTATTTGGATGCTTATTTGTGCCTAATAATACAAGTTCTCCTTCGTCAAATTGCTTTTGTTCTTTTGCAGCGCTTTCTTTAATTTTTCTTTGAATGGTTCCTTCTTTAAGTTGGTTTAGAAATCCGCCATTTGCTTCAATATCTTTAAAAAGGTCTAAAGCTTTTTCAGAAATTTGTGCAGTTAACGATTCAATATAATAGGCTCCATCTGCTGGATTATTTACGGCATTGAAATAACTTTCATGCTTAAGAATGAGTAATTGATTTCTAGCAATACGTTCGCTAAATTCATTGTCTTTGTGATATACAGCATCGTAAGCTAGATTATTTACAGTGTTAGCACCTCCAAGAATTGCACTCATACATTCTGTAGTCGTTCTAAGTAAATTTGTGTTGTAGTCGTAAATGGTTTTGTTTCGTATAGATGGTGTAGCGAAAATGTGACATTCAGTATTTACGCCATATTGAGAAGCTAGGCTTTTCCATAGGATTCTCAATGCTCGAAGTTTTGCGATTTCGAAAAAGTAATTTGTACCTATGGAGACGTTAAAAATAACATTTAATTGCTCTTTTGAATTGTTATCTAGTGTATTGTCAAAATGATTTAAATACTCATTAGCGTGAGCTAAAGCATAGCCTAATTGTTGAGTTATGTTTGCGCCTGCATTTTGGTAATGTGATACATTAATGCTTAGTGTTTTGGTGCTAGAAATTATAGAATCAAAATATTTGTGGTCATCTTTTAGGTTTGAAAACCAATTTCCAGAAGCAGATAATTTTCCAATAATATCAGTATTTACATAAATTGAAGAATTCTGTTGCTTATAGCTGTTTATTCGTTTTACATATTCGGGAGATAAAAACTGTAATTCAAAATAGAGGTTAATATTTGATAAATCTATGTGTTGCAGGAGTTCTTTAATAGAAATATCTTCAGTTGGAATAATGAATTTTATTGCTTCTGCACCTCTTGTAGCGATGTCTAGAGCTTTAGTATTTGATTTTGCAACATTAGCAACAAATATGGTTTGGCAAATTTTAAATTTTGTGACTTCGGAAGCAGAGACTTCAGGAAGTGTATTAAATTCGTCTTTATGGTAAAAAGGTTTTACATCGATGCCTTCATTGGTTTGCCAGATAAGTGTTTTGTTGTAATCGACTCCTTTTAGATCGGCTTGTATTTTCTGTTTCCATTCTTTTGACGAAACATCCGGAAACTGGTTAAATAAAGATTTACTCATCGTTAGTCTTAGTTTTTAGGCTGTCTTCATATTCGATGATATAGATGTCTTCATTGTCTTTTTTCATGTAATATTTTTCACGCGCTAATTTTTCAATCCCTTCTTCTGTGCTAAGTTCTTTTATTGCTTTTTTATCTATTTCAATCTCTTTATTATAATATTCTTTTTCATTTTCTAAATCGCTGATGTCTTCATTTAATTCGTGGTGAATCATTAATGAATTAGAGTCTATAAATAGCATCCACACAGCAAAAAATATAATGATAATGACAAATATGTTTTTGAGATATTTAAGCATTAATTCAGTTTTTCGTTAATGATGGTTTTTACGATATCAACTGCAACTGTATTATATTTATTGTTAGGTATAATGATATCAGCATATTCTTTCATAGGTTCAATGAATTGCTGATGCATAGGTTTTAATGTGTTTTGGTAGCGCGTTAACACTTCATTTATGTCACGTCCGCGTTCAGTAATGTCACGTTTAAGTCTTCTTATCAAGCGTTCATCACTATCAGCATGCACAAATATTTTAATGTCAAACATGTCTCTAAGTTCAGGATGTGTTAATATTAAAATACCTTCAACAATCATAACCTTTCGTGGAAGTGTATGGATGGTATCTCCAGTTCTATTGTGCTTTACAAAAGAATAGACAGGTTGGTCAATTGCGTTTCCTTTTTTGAGTTCTTTTAGATGAGATTCTAGCAATTCAAAATCTATAGATCTTGGATGATCAAAATTAATTTTAATACGTTCATCATAACTTAAATGCGAAGTGTCTTTATAATAAGAATCTTGAGAAATAATACCAACTTCTCCCTCAGGAAGTTCATTTAATATTTGATTAACGACTGTGGTTTTGCCACATCCAGTTCCACCTGCAATTCCTATGATAAGCATAATTTATTTTTAAAATGTATTTACAAATTTAATTATTTATAGGCAGTTTATGGTTTAATTTTTGAAACTTATTTTCAGTTAAAACTACATTGTAATTTTCATTTACTTTTTAATCAGTTTGACAATACCTAAGTTTTCAATTCCAACATAAATGTAACCATCTGGTCCTTGATTTACAGATCTAACGCGACCTAATCCATCGAGTAAACGTTCTTCTTTGATTATTTTGCCATTTTTAATATAGCAATTGTCTAAATATTTGAATTTTAAAGAACCGATAAGTAGGTTGCCTTCCCAGCCTTTGTATTTATCACTTGTAATAAATGTCATTCCGCTAGGAGCTATTGATGGATCCCAATAATGTAAGGGTTGTTCCATGCCTTCTTTTTCAGTAATATCTGTAAACTTAGTTCCTATGTAGTTGATGCCATAACTAATGACTGGCCAACCATAATTTTTGCCAGATTTAATAATATTTATTTCGTCTCCTCCTTTTGGTCCATGTTCATGAGTCCATATCTCTCTGGTTTCAGGATGAATAGTCATGCCTTGTGGATTGCGGTGACCATATGAATAAATTGCTTTTTTAGCATTTGGTGTATTGATAAATGGGTTTTCACTTGGAATTCGTCCATCATCATGTAGTCGATATACTTTTCCGCCATCTCGAGTTATATCTTGCGGATTTTCATCTCGATTTCCGCGTTCACCTATTGTGAAATACAAATAGCCTTTATCATCAAACACAATTCTTGAACCAAAATGTTGACCTCTTGTTGTATTTGGTGTGGCTTTATATAATACTTGTTTTTCAACTAGTGTGTTGTTTTTTAGTTTTGCTCTCATTAAAGCTGTGTGTCCTCCTTTATCTTTTCCTTCAGGGGAAGAATAAGTGATATAAATCCAACCATTATTTGAATAATTTGGATGTAAAACAATATCTAGAAGTCCACCTTGACCACGATTATAAATTTTAGGTGTGTTTTTAATTTCAGTTTTTTTTCCGTCTTTAAAATGGATAATTTGGCCTTCATTTTCGGTTATCAGTATTGAATTGTCTGGAAGAAAGGTAAATCCCCAAGGAATACTAAGATCTTTTACAACCACTTCGAATTCGTGTTCTGTATTTTTAGGATTCTTATCTTGAGCACAAGCGAAAACGGCATAAAGAGCAGTTAGAATCAGGAATTTATTTTTAAATGTCATAAAAACAACTTTTGAGTTTAAATTTAATAATAAAATGTGTCAGATTTTAAAGAAAAGGTATATATTTGCAATCCAATTTTGGAAAGAGTGTTGTTTTCTTTTTAAGATTTAGATAACCATTCGGAGTGTAGCGTAGCCCGGTTATCGCGCCGCGTTTGGGACGCGGAGGTCGCAGGTTCGAATCCTGCCACCCCGACTAAAATTAATACCAAAGAAAATTAAAACCTTGTAAATCGTATGATTTACAAGGTTTTATGGTTTTTGGGTTATCATAAGAATTGAATTAATATGGTTTAATTCGGTTCACAATTCGGTTCACAGTTTTAAAACACAAAAAGTGTGAACCTAATAGACACTTAAAATACTGTAATTGAAATAGTTGATTTGACTTTCGTCTTGACAAAATGTTTAACTAAAAGACGACAACTATGCAATCACAAACCACCTTTGCCCTATCATTTTGGGTTAATGCCACACGAGTAAAAAATAATCTAGTTTCAGTTTTCGCTAGAGTAACTGTAAATGGCAAACGAGCAAATATCAGTTTAAAACGAAAAGTAATTTTATCCGAATGGGATTCCAATAAAGGAAGAGCCAGAGGTAATAAACAAGAATCTCGGTTACTTAATAGATATTTAGACCTGGTTAAAAATAGAATCTACGAAGCTCATGATGAACTAGTAAAAGAAAAAGTCTTTATCTGTGCTCAATCTATTAAAGCTCGTTTTTTAGGCGAAGACAACGAAGAATATTCTTTATTAACGTTAGTAGATTATCATAATACACAAATGAGCGAATCATTAACTTATGGTACTTTAAAGAACTACTTCACTACTCAAAAATATATCAAGTTATTCTTAACAAAAAAAAGAAAAACTCAAGATGTGTATTTATCACAATTAACATTTCGTTTTTTGGTTGATTTCGAAAAATTTCTACGTTTATATGTACCAGAGGATCATCAGAAGAAAATGGAAAATAATACGGTTATGAAGCATATTCAACGACTTCGTAAAATGGTAACATTAGCTTATAAAATGGAATGGATAGATAAAGATCCTTTTATAAAATTCAAACCAACATATATTAAGAATGAACGTGAGTTTTTAAGAGAAGATGAATTACAAAACATTATTGAGAAAGAATTTGAAATAGAGAGATTAACACTTGTAAAAGACTTATTTATTTTCAGTTGCTACACAGGTTTATCGTATATAGATGTTATGAACCTCAACGAAGATAATATTGCAATTGGTATAGATGGCGGTAGATGGATAATTACGAGCAGACAGAAAACTCACAATAAAGTAAAGATTCCTGTTTTACCTATGGCTGAAGAATTAATTGAAAAATATAAAGGGCATATTAAAACGAAAAAAACAAAAACATTATTCCCTAATATTTCAAATCAGAAACTAAATTCTTACCTAAAAGAAATTGCAGATTTATGTGGAATTAAAAAGAACCTCACTTTTCATATTGCTAGACACACTTTTGCCACAACAATAACATTAAGTAATGGTGTACCGATAGAAACGGTTTCAAAACTTCTAGGTCATACAAAAATCGCTACAACCCAAATATATGCTAAAGTTATTGAGAGAAAGGTAAGTGATGATATGAAAACCTTAAGAGAAAAATTCGAAAAAAGAAAATTAAACACAGAAAATCAATCAAAATTTATTTAATGTAAAGCTAATTTCACTCAATTTGAATTAAAATTTATTAAGCTTGAAACAAGTAATTCCATAAAATTGTCTAACTATTTAATAACCAAAAGTTAATGCTAAATAAAAGTATCAAATTTTTAATAGAAAACAAACTCGTAGCAGTTGTTGTATATCCATACATTATTATTATGATTAGATAAGAATGAGATCAAATCTTTTCTCAGCTACTTTTTTCTATTCAAGAGATTGGAGTCAAGTCACAAATATCAGTTACTTTTATACAATGAAATTCGAAATTGATATACTTATAATTTTAGATTTATTTGCTGGTTTTTCTGCAATAATGATAAGTTTATTGTTTTTAACGATAAAATCAAAAAATCAAAAAGCTAATGTTTTTTTAGCTCTGTTTGCATTAAGCTTAGGGTGGACGGAAATAAGTAGTATTTATATAGATTATTTAGAAATAAATGAATTAAAAGCTTCATTCTTTTTTCACTTAGACTTTGTGTTTTTAATTATCCCTTCTTTATTTATCTATATAATTATTACAATAAACAAATCTTTTAATAGGTGGTATTTATTATTACTATTACCTGCCTTATTAATTAATACCTTTCAACCAGAAGAAGACAGCTTTTTAGATTTTATATTTATTCTTCTTTATCCTCTTTTTGTTATACCATTAATAATTATTGCTTTTAGATTTTTAAGAAGCCATAGTAAAAATGTTGCTAATTATTATTCTTCGGAATTAGAGTCTAAAACGATGTCTTGGATAAAAAGTATTATTATTCTGGTATTCATATTTCATATCACAATGATTTTAAGTGAAATCGCAATATTACAAAGTGAATCATTGGGATATGTATTTGCGCTTTTAGGAACTTTAATTACTGTTTTTATTGTCTATTGGGTTGGCTACAATGGTTTTTTTCAAGCACAATTATTTACTACTACTTTTAATATAGAAAAAACAGTAAGTAATGAAGATGATAAGGATGTCCCTCAAAGTGAAAATGACGAAAGCTTACAGGAGCATTTTCAAGAAGTTTGCGAACAAATAGAAAAAGAAAAATTATTTAAAGATCAAAACTTAACCTTAAATGCGTTAGCAGGCTTGCTTGAAATTAAGGAAAGAGACTTGTCCGTCTTAATAAATAAAGCATCAAATACCAATTTCTATAAATTCATTAACAAATATCGTGTTGATGAGTTTAAAAAATTGATGCAATCAGATAAAGCTGCACAATATTCTATTCTAGGCTTAGCACAAGAAGCCGGATTCTCTTCTAAATCAACGTTTTATAATGCTTTTAAAACTTTAGAAGGCATAACACCAAGGCAATATAAAGAATCTTTAAATGCGTCCGAAAACACGAATTCGGACTAGTACAGACAAATTTTTTTTAATAGTGTGCGTTCTTTTGCAAACACAAAACACGAACGTATATGAAACACCCTTTTTTATCATTATTAATTTTCTTTTTTATTTCCGTAGGATATGCACAAGAAAAATTTACTATTAGCGGAACACTTAAAGACCAAAGCAATGGAGAAACACTTTTAGGTGCCACAATTCTTATAAAAGGAACTTCAATAGGAGTAACCACGAATGAATATGGTTTTTATTCCTTAACAGCCGACAAAGGAAATTATACATTGGTGGTTTCCTATTTAGGCTATAAAACCGTAGAAAAAGAAATTGTACTTGACCAAAACATTAAATTCAATACAGAATTAGAAGAAGACGCAGGTCAATTGGATGAAGTTGTTATTATCGCTGAAGAATCTAAAAAAGTAAATTTAAGAACGCCACAAATGAGTGTTGCCAAGTTATCGGCTAAATCCATTAAAAAAATCCCAGCAGTTTTAGGTGAAATAGATGTAATTAAGGCTATACAATTGCTGCCAGGAGTTACTAACTCTGGTGAAGGCGCTTCAGGTTTTAATGTACGTGGAGGAGCAGAAGACCAAAACCTAGTATTACTTGACGAAGCCGTTATATATAATTCATCACATTTATTTGGCTTCTTTTCGGTCTTCAATGCAGATGCTATTAAAGATATTAAACTTTATAAAGGAGGTATACCTGCTCGTTTTGGAGGAAGAGCGTCTTCAGTTTTAGACATTCGGCAAAAAGATGGTAATAGTAAAGAACTCAAACTTTCAGGAGGTGTTGGACTTATATCTAGTAGGCTTACGGTCGAAGGGCCTACTTTTAAAGATAAAGGATCTTTTTTAATATCGGGAAGATCTTCTTATGCACACTTATTTCTGAAGTTAAATAAAGAAACCAAAAACAGTAGTGTGAAATTTTCTGATCTGAATTTTAAAACCAATTATGAAATTAATGAGAATAATAAAATGTATCTATCTGGTTATTACGGAAATGATATTATTAGATTTGACAAGTCTTTTAAAAATTCATATGGAAACCTTATAGGGAATTTGCGTTGGAACCATCTTTTTAGTGATAAACTATTTTCTAATTTATCACTTATTTACAGCAAATACAATTATAATCTTGAATTAGATCTAGATGGGATAGATTGGAAATCGGATATTAAAAATTACAATTTAAAATACGATGTTGGCTATTCTTTAAATGACACCTATAAATTTAATTTTGGTGTTAGTGGTATTTATTACGATTTTAATCCTGGAAGACTAAATCCATTAAATTCTAGTTCAGGAGTTAATAAACGTAAATTAGATGATAAATTTGGAATTGAAACAGGGATTTATGCTGGTTTAGAACACAAAATTTCTAGCAAACTTACGGCACAATACGGTATTCGATATAGTAATTTTTCTCGTTTAGGGAAACAAACTTTAAATGAATATACCAATAATTTACCAGTGGTTTATAATGCGAGTTTAGGAATCTATGAGCGTGCAAACGCAATTGCTCAGACAACATACAATAAAAATAAAACGATAGCAACATTTGGAAATTTCGAGCCTCGTTTAGCACTATCTTATCAGTTAAATGAAAAGTCATCTGTAAAAGCAAGTTATAACCGAATAGCACAATATTTGCATTTAATTTCTAATACCACATCAGCAACACCATTAGATGTATGGGCACCAAGCGGAAAATTTATAAAACCACAATTAGCCAATCAATATGCTGTAGGCTATTTTAGGAATTTTAAAGACAATATGTTTTCTATTGAGGCTGAAGCCTATTATAAAACAATAGATAATCGGGTAGATTATATTAATGGTGCAGATTTAATAGCACAGAACAACATAGAAAGGGAAATTTTGATAGGAAAGACTAGGTCTTATGGATTGGAATTATTACTTCGTAAAAACAAAGGTGATTTTACAGGGTGGATAGCATATACCCTTTCTAAAGCACAACAGCAAACACCAGGAGGTGCTGCTGGTGGCTTGGGGGTTAATAACGGGAAATGGTACAATACCTCTTACGATAGAACTCATGATATATCCGTTACAGGAAGTTATGAACTGAATGAAAAATGGAGTTTTTCAACAAACTTCGCTTTTCAAACAGGTCGTCCAGTTACTTATCCAAATGGACAATTTCAATTTAGTGGACTTTCAATAGCAACATATTCTAACAGAAATGCAGATCGCTTACCAGCCTATCATAGGTTAGATATATCTGCAACACTTACACCAAGAAAAAACAAAAATAGGAAATGGCAAAGTGAATGGGTGTTTGGTGTCTATAACTTATATGGGCGTAAAAACGCAGCATCTATTTCATTTGGAGAGAATTTAGATACAAATGTAAATCAAGCAACACGAACTTCAATTTTCGGAATTACACCAGGAATCACTTATAATTTTAAATTTTAATACAATGAACATTATACACAAATATATATGCCCTTTTTTAATTACAACCCTTCTTTTAAATTCTTGTACTGACGTTATAGATGTAAATGTGCCAAATGGAGGAGCAAGATTAGTAGTTGAAGCATTCATTAATTGGGAAAAAGGGACTACAGGTCAAAACCAAGTTATTAAATTAAGTACTTCAACGGCTTTTTTCGATTCAAATCCAGATATACCTGCCATTGGAGCGGACGTTAAAGTAACTAACGACAATGATGGAACAGAATTTATATTTCAAGACCAAGGAAATGGAAGGTATATTACAAATGATTTTATACCAGAACTGAATCAAATCTATTTATTAGAAATTATATACAACGGAAAAACTTACTCAGCAACCGAAACCTTAATTCCCGTAGTAGATATTTCAGAAGTTGAGCAATCCATAAGTGAGGAAGATGGAGATGAAAATATAAAAGTCACCATTTTTTTTGATGACCCCGCCAACGAAGCAAATTATTATTTGGGAGAATTTATTCCCTCATTTAATTCGCAAATTGATTTTTTCCCTTTAAGCGATAATTTTACCGATGGAAACCAAAACTTTATGGAATTTTCAGATGCAGATTTTATAGCAGGAAATACTTTAAGTATAAGTCTATATGGAATTTCTGAACACTATTATAATTTCTTTGATCTTCTATTGATCCAATCTGAATCGGACGGAAATGGCCCATTCCAGACAACACCAGTACAACTAAAAGGCAACTGTAAAAATTTAGCAGACCCAAATGAAGAGGTGCTAGGTTATTTTAGGTTGAGTGAGGTTGTTCGAACCACATATACCATTAATTAAATACGAAAAAAAAGTGTTGTAGGCTGTTAACTATTGTTTGATTTAGTTGGCAGCCTAACAACCATAATTACTAATTTAAAAATATAATAAAAATGAAAAATTATTTAAAAAAAGCAAACCAACTAATAGTTTTGATTGGAATCATTATTTGTCAATCTTGTAGTACTGATGATGGTACTTCTACATCAACAATAAACCCAGGTAATGATCCCAATTTTACCATAGTTGCGAATTCAGAATCTTCCACCTTGCCAACTTTTAACAGAAAGGTGATTGTTTTTGGAGTGGACATTTATGCTGCTTCAGGAGTCGAGGATGCCAAATTATTACATGCAGTGAATATTATGGCGCAATACTTAGATAATGATGAAGATGGAGTAGTCGATAACCAATTAGTAGTCGATAAAATGATAGAAAATAATGCTTTTCTATTTATGTGGAAAACAGAAAACGATCATCCCTCTGATGTCCCAACTGGCAGAGAAGGACAAGATCTAGGTGCTGATGAAACTGTTCCGGCTTGGCATACCAATGGACACACAGGTAGTTTTGATGCTTCATTAGAAGAGGTATGGCATATTATTAACGTTGCTGGACACGCAAATGCTTACCCAACCGTATTTGGCTTAGAAGCCGGGTCAGAATTAGCTAATGCCATGGATATAGCAAGAGGAGGTTACTTTGAAACCATACCTAACCCGTACCCGTCCACAGCTTGGTATACATATGATGATGCAACTTGTGAATATGCAGATTGTATGACGATTGAATATATGTACTGGTCTATGTCTTCAATATTAGGTGCACAAGAAAACAGGTTAAGTGAGATACAGCAAGAATGGAAACCAAATACAAATGCCTTGATGCAAACCACAGATGTTGCGATGTATGCATTACTAACAGATCCACAATATAGTTTTCCAACTGTTTTGCCTGATGGGACTTATAGACAATAATTAATTAAGTGTTGAAAACCGTTAGCTACTTCTTGAATTAGCTGGCAGATTCCCAATCTTCAATAAATTTATTTTAAAAAAGGCAAGCGATTTTCATAACTATTAATGCTTATGCTAATAAAGAGTTTAAAGGGAATGTAGGTTTATAGACCCAATTTTAGATACCAGAGCAAGAACTACAAAGTTAAGAGCAGTATTCTAATCAAGTAACACCAGATGTAATAACAAAAAAACTATGTTATAAAAAACTAAATTGATTTTGAACAAATCAATTACACATAACCCAACTGAAAATATTAATGGATGTTAACGAAAAACTCGTTAGAGACCTCGAAAACCAATTAGAATTTCTTGAATCTGAAACTGAAAGGGTATTAGAAAAAGCTGAAGAAGGTGTAAAAATTGCAAAAAGAGGGTTAGAGCAATTGAGAAGTATAGTTTTAAAGCAAAAGTTTAAAACTAATCAAGATGAAATTCATCTATTTAAACAAGTAAAACCACAAGTATATAGTAAATTAATTTATTATGTAAAACTGTTTAATATTGAAAGTAAAAGGCCAAGAGGCAGTAATAAATCTCAAATAAAATACTTTAATAAGCATATAGATAGATTGCAAAATTATTTCAATGATAATTTAGAGTTTTATCATTATTATAGAAGAGGAGCTACTTTTTTAGATGAACAGTACTTTCTAAGAGGAAAAGCAGATATTCGATTGTTTCCGGAATCTTTAGCCTTTTTTGCAGATGATAAATTTTCTACAAGCCACGACAATACAGTTGCAACTATTTTAGCTTATGACATGTTAATTATTCATTTTAAAACAGAAATAGATAAATTAGATAATAATGTAATGGAAACGAATTCTAACGCTTTTCAGGAACAATCAAAACTGTTTTGGACAGGCAATAAAACCGATTTGATAGAGCTTATTTACGCTTTATATAGTTTAGGAGTAATTAATAGCGGAACAGCAGATATTAAAGAAGTAGCATCAGTTTGTGAACAAATGTTTAATGTTAGTTTAGGGGATTATTATAGAACCTTTTTAGAGATTCGTTCACGGAAAATTAATCAAACAAAGTTTATGGATAAACTTAAAGAATCTTTGATAAATAAGATGTTAGAATCTGATGAATAAAAACCCAACTTGGGTGTTTTAAAGTGCAAATTATTATCATATAATTTGCACTTTTTTAGTTATGAATATTAAATTGTAAACACTAAACTAAATCAATGTAACTCATTAAAAATGAACACATAAAATCACCCAGCTTGGGATTGTCTTGTGTGTAGATTACAACAAATCACTTCATATTTGCCAAACGAAAGTCAAATCAATATTAATAGCTGCCATTGAGAGCGAGAGTTCGAGGTGGTAGCTATTTTAACCAAAATCGTTTATAATGGCAGCAACAATTATCACTACAGAAGATCTTCGAGAATTCAAATTAGAATTACTAGAGGACATCAAAGCAATCATTAATCACCAATCTGGTTTCGCATCAAAAAAATGGTTAAAGTCGCCAGAAGTCCGCGACTTTTTAAGCATCTCACCAGGAACATTACAAAATCTTCGAATTAACGGAACATTACCATATACCAAAGTTGGTGGCGTTATTTATTATGATTATGAAGAAATTCAGAAAGTAATGGAAGACAATAGAATTCATAATAAATTCTAGTTCCCACGAAAGCAGGAACCTTTCCTTATGCAAAAGGTCAACTATAGGGGCGAGTGTAAAGAAACAGTCCTGTGGACTGTTTTAACGAAGAAGCCAGCTGGCGCGTTGGATTTTATATAACTGAATGAATAAAATAAACTATATACGCCATTTAAACGGTGTTTTTCTAAAATTCTCAAAAGATAGTCGCTTAAACCCAACTCACATAAGTTTATATGTTGGTCTATTTCAAATATGGAATAATAATCGCTTTCCTGAAGAATTCTATATTAATCGAAATGAGGTAATGAGCTATTCTAAAATTGGTTCAAAGTCAACCTACCATAAGTGTATTAAAGAATTAAGTCATTGGCAATACATTGTGTATTACCCATCACACAATCCATTTAAGGGAAGTCGAATTAAGATGTTCAATTTCGAGACAAGCTCTAAACAAGTAGTAGACTCACATAGTCCTAAAAATGGACAAGCTCTGGTATCTATTAATAAACATATAGAAACTAATAAAAACATTAATAAACTTGACCAGCCAAAAAATGAAAATGAAGTGATTGATTTTTTTAAAAAAGAAAACTGGCCAAAAATTGAAGCTCAAAAATTTTATAATCATTATCAAGGTATAGGTTGGAAAGTAGGCGGAAAAACTAAAATTGTCAATTGGCACGCAACAGCTCGTAATTGGATGCTAAAAGCAGAAGAAATTAAAACAGAGAAAACACAAAAAGGAGCTAGCCAAAATCAAGACAACCTTAAGACTAGCAAAAATAAAAACTACAATGAACCTCTATGAGTAATCTAAAACCACATATAATTCAAGAAGGAAGTGTTCAGTATCGATTAGGTGAATTAAAAGACAATAACATTTCATACGATTTCAAGAAGATTTTAATTTACCTAGATGCAAAAGGAAAACTACTGTTTGGCAAAAACTTTAAAATTTATGAAGAAGATGAGGTGGTACTTTACAAATTATGTATTTATTTTATTCGAGATTTTGAAGCATGTAAAAAGTTAGAAATAGATCCGAACAAAGGTATTTTATTATCTGGTCCTGTAGGTTGTGGCAAGACCAGTTTAATGAAATTATTGCGACACATAGTACCTCATCATAAACCATATGAAGTAATTCCTGCAAGAAATATAACATTTACATTTAACAACATAGGTTATAAAACCATTGAAGAATATGGCAACAGTAGTTTTTATTGTTTTGATGATTTAGGTGTAGAAACTACAGGACGTCATTTTGGTAAAGACTGTAATGTAATGGGAGAAATACTTTTATCACGTTACGATTTATTTTTAAAACGAAATATTAAAACGCACGCTACAACTAATCTTAATGCACAAGAATTAGAAAACAGATATGGTAATCGAGTACGTTCAAGAATGCGACAACTCTTTAATTTAATTGCTTTTGATAAGGAAAGTTTAGATAAGAGAAAATAATAGTTAATAATGGAATATAAAATCGGTTATATTTTAATAAATTTGGCTATTATGCCAAAGACATCTACTAATGTACGTAATAGGGTAAACAAACTTCATTTACCTAAAACTAAATCACTTTATCCTCTTTTTGAAGTGATCAGTAATTCTATACATGCTATAGAAGAAGCAAAAAAAGAAAAACTTATTAAGGACAATGGTAAAATTGAGATTAATATTTTACGTATAGGTAAGGAAGGTATTTTTGAAGAAATCTCTAACACTGATGATTATCCTATTGATTCATTTGAAATAATAGACAACGGTATAGGTTTAAATGAGGATAATTATAATTCATTTCAAGAATTTGATAGTGAGTATAAAATAGAGATTGGAGGAAAAGGAATAGGAAGATTAGTTTGTTTAAAGGCTTTTTCAGCACTAATTATAAACAGTTGTTATTTAGATAAAGATAAATATTGGACAAGAAGTTTTGAATTCAAAAAAACTATTGAAGGTTACTCTAATTATAATGAAGAGTTATCTAATGATAATAGGATTGGAACTAATGTGCTTTTAAAATCTTATGTAAGTCCATATAAAGAAAATGTTCCTAAATCTATTACTGATGTTTCAAGGGAGATAATAAAGCACTTTCAGCTTTATTTTATTCAAGAAAAACAACCTACAATAATTATTAAGAATCAAGATGGTTTTCATAGGAATCTTACTAAGATATTTAATAGTGAATTTAAAAGCAAAATTTTATCAGATTCATTCATAATTGCTGAAGAAAAGTTTAATATACATATATCTAAATCTTTTAGTGCTCAAAGCCATAAAGTGAATTATTGTGCAAATGAAAGAATAGTGAGGAGTGAAGGTTTATCTAAACATCTTGTAGATTTAAAATATTCAATTTTAGACTCTTTAAGAAATGAGAAATTTTATTATCAAGTTTTTGTAGTTAGTGATTTACTTGATACAAGTGTTAATGATGCAAGGACAAGTTTTAATTTTCCTGACAAAAGCGAGAATGAAGATAGTGAACAAATTGAAGTGATAGAAGAAGTTACATTATCTAAAATCAGAAAGAAAACTATTAATTGTATTGAGAATCTTTTATCTGAAACTCTTGCCGTAATACGTGCTGAAAAAGTAGAAAGATATAGACCAATTATTGATAATAAATTCCCTAATTATACTAACTTATTTAAGTACAAAAAGGAAAAAGTAGAAAGATTACCAGTAGGATTAAATGAAAATGAACTAGATATAAAGCTATACGAAATAGAAGCACAATGGAGAAAAGAAATTAAACAAGAAGGTGCTGATTTACTGACCAAGAAAAAAGACATTACGGAGTTAGAAGATTATAAAGAATTGTATGAAAAATATGTGACTAATTTAAACGAAGTTGGAAAGTCTGATTTAGCTCGTTATGTAGTTCACCGTAGGTCTGTAATAGACTTGCTTGAAAAACTAATAGAGTTAAATGATGATGATAAATTTGCAAATGAAGATTTAGTTCACAGTTTATTTTTTCCGATTCGAGAAACAGATGATTCTATCTTTAGCGAAAAACAAAACTTATGGTTACTAGATGAAAGATTGACTTTCAATAAATTTTTAGCATCAGACAAACTATTTAAACAAATTGAAAATCTTGGTTCAGATTCAAAAGAGCGAATGGATTTAATAATAAAAAAAGAAGAAGTTTTCGATAAAGCTGTATTATTTTCAGAAAACAAAATTCCTTTTGAATCTTTCACAATTGTTGAATTTAAAAGACCTGAACGTAATGATTATGTTTATGGTAATCCCAAAAATGACCCTATTGCTCAAGTAAGAAGATATATTAGAGAGACAATAGACGGAGAAACTAAAAAGAGAGGTAAAAAAATACAGGCTTCATTTAATACACCTTTTTATTGTTATGTAGTTGCTGATATTACTTCAAGTCTTGAATACATTTTAGATGAGGAAAGTTTTATTAATACACCTGATGGTTTAGGTTATTTTAGAATTTATGACACTAATAATTACAAGGCATATATTGAAGTTTTACCCTTTAGTAAGGTTTTAAAAGATTCAAAAGAAAGGAATAGGGTATTATTTGAAAGGTTGAATTTACCACAATAATTCCCCCACAAACCAAAACCCAGCTTTTTGCTCTAGCAAAAAACCTCTGTCTTTTGGTTTGTTCCGCGCGCCACACTTCTATAGCGTTTAAATTTCTCTACTAATTGCAGCACTTTAGAGCTTGCTTCATTCGTGCCTCATTTCGCAACTATAAAGAGCTACACCTTGCAAAAGCTAATAATTTAAACGCTATCCCAAGCTATGTTACATAATAGAAGTTATAGTAGCAAAAATCCTTTCAATGGTTGCCTACGGCGTTTTATTATATTTTCGTAGCTATAACTGCTATTATGTAAAATATCCACTCATCCAACGCTCACATAGGAAGTAGTTAATAACATTTTGATATTTAAACAACATTTAGGAATTGTTGCATTGTTTTTATAAGTGCTTTTTAAGTTTCAATAAATTAAGTTTCAATAAATTAAGTTTATAAATCTTTAGAAATCAGAACTATTAAGAGTATTTCTAAAGCACCTATAAAATCAAAAATAGCCAATAAGAGTATAATTTTTTATTTGCCAAGAAAATAAGATAAAATTGTTTTCACTAAAAGTAAATGCTAATTCTTCAACTATAAAAACAACATTTTTAAAATAGAAATTTAGTTACCGTAAATACATTTTCGAAGCATTCACTTTTAACAAAACCAATCAGTAAAATAGAACAAAGCAAATAAAAAAACCATACACTTATTTTCGCTGCTGCCAGCGCACTACGTACCTTAATTATTTCCTTACTCATATTTCGGCATTCAATCGCCATTTGGCTAACATTTTTAAAATTTGAGAATGCCTTTGCCCTCGATTCATCCGCAATTCTCAATTTTTAAAAACGATAAAAGGTATATTTTTTTCTTATCTCATTCATCTGCACAAAAACCCTGCTAAATTCATTTAATTTCTTTATCAAAATTCTTTGTTTGCTTCATTTCGTTAAGTAAAAATTAGAGTTAATTATTAAAACCTATTTTTTCAATTTACTTTTAAGTTTTTGAAAAATATACTTTAGAATGACTGAAACCAAAAAACTTACGATAGCACCAATAACTGCTAAAATAATAGTTGTGGTAAAATCTTCAACACCAATATTTGCTACTGATGAAAAAAAAGTGCCACCAATTACAGCAGATTTAGTATTATAGTCCATCGACAGTTGCATTTGCTTCAGTTTTAGAGTTATCTTTATCAGTAACGACAGCTTGACTTATTGCAGTGGCAACTGTTCCGGCAACCGTCATATAAGTTGCAATAGAAATTACTAAAGCTGGCATTGTAATTGGAGCCGCAATAATAGCACCACCAGCAGTTGCTAAAGCAATGCCGATGTTTCTTAAAGTTTTGAAAAACTTTGGAGTTGGTTTTTTATAACGTTCTACTATGTTCATAATTTTGTGATTTAATAGTTAATAAAATAATTTCCTTTCGGTCTTTAGCTTGATATACCAAAGACAATAATTTTTGCATTGCATCTTTTGAGTATAGACCTTTGCCAATGCCACTTAAATAAGATACTGGAGCAATACAGCCTTCTAAATCTTTTAAAGCATTATTTGCTGGATGAAATAAAATATAGCTTCTATCTTTTACAGCTTTTAAAATCAAATGATGCTTAAATTGTTTAGAATAACGAGGTTCAATTTGATATTGTCCTTCTGGTATGCAAGAAATATTTCGTTTATTTTTTCCCCAGGGTAACTCAATAGTATGGCAAAGAAAAGTATTAGAGCAAAAGAGAGTACCGTTGGTACCCTCTTTAAAATATGCTCTGTAGAGTGTCAAATCCATAATTATGGAGTATCAATAGTAACAACAGCTAAAGCGTTGTAAGCACCATTCTTAAGCTCATACATTTGCCCATTTACCTCTTGGTAAAATTCAATACCAACAACTTGTACAACTTGCAAAGTTGAATTAGCAGTTATTGAAGCAGTCAAAGCTATTGGAGCTGTATCTGCAGCAGAATAAGGTAGAATTGCAGTTTCATCATTTTCAAATGTTGAGGTTTCATTTACAAAATCTAATTCTGCAGCACCCATTACTACTTTAAAATGTGTAGTTCCTGTTGGTGCAGCAACTCTAATAGTTGGAGAAAAAGCAGCAATATTTAAAGTTGCATCACCTGTAACTCGGTCAAAAGCTTTTGTAAATGCAGCAAATAAAGTTGCGCCTAACTTACCATTCAGATTGAATTCAAACCCTTCTAATAAGTTCAAATTTCCATCTTGTAGCGTTCTTAATCCTCTTTCATTGGTAGTATCAGTCTTAACAATTGCCACAAGGTCTTTTGTCAATCTACTAACTACACGTTTATCTTTTGCATTTTGCAAAAGTACACGAATAGCATTTCGAAGTACTTTACCACCTTTGCCAGCTCGTCCAAATTCCGAGCCATTTTCACGCGTTCTTTGAAACGCAGGATCATTTGCAATACGATTTGCATCTACACCACCTTTTTCGCGTGCTAGATGTCCATCGCTAGTTTTATAAAAGGAGATACCACCAATAGTTCCTTTTAGTTTAATAATTCCAGTTTGTTTTGCCATAATAATTCGTTTTTTAATTAATAATTCAAATCACGTAACTTTGTGGCTTACAATAAAAAAGTAGATTCCGTTTTTGGTTATACATTCCGATAAAACCAAAAACGTCATTAAAATATTTATAACACTATCGTGTTGTCAACATTTTAACAACGCATCATCATTTAATTATAAAATATGGTTTAAGTATAGATAAAGCATACATAAAGTATCATGAAACAAAAAAGAGCTTGTATATACCCAAAAGATATTCAACGTATCACAGGACGAAGTGAGCGCTATGGACGTAAGCTTTTAAATGATATTAAAAACTTTTTTGATAAAGAACCATACCAATTTATTACCATTAGAGAATTTGCAGAATATAGTGGTATAGATGAAGAAATTATCAATAAATATTTGATTGATTAATCATAAAATTTGATGTTTTTTGTTTGGATTTAATGAAGTTTAAATTGTAAATTTGCCCCAAGACGTTCTGACAAATAATACTATTTCAATCTAACTAATAGGTCAACAATTCGGTTCACACTGTTTTAGTCTATTTCTTAAAGCATTGATTTTACTATATAGTGGCGGTTTAGTTATCATCCTGCCACTCCGACAAACTAAAGCTGAACATTTGTTCAGCTTTTTTTTATTTCACACTAAAATTCACGAGTGAATCCGCACATACACTATAGTGCGTTTTTCTTTTTGATAGAAAAACGTAATGTTTATATAGTAACTGTTGATAACTTAAATGTAAGCATTCTATCAAAAATCCTACTTTTGTATTGATAAATTATAACATAAATTATGTCTGATACAATTGAAAAAGTAAAGTGCTTAATAATAGGTTCTGGTCCTGCTGGTTATACGGCAGCTATTTATGCAGCGAGAGCTAATATGAAACCAGTTTTGTACCAAGGAACTCAGCCAGGAGGACAACTAACAACTACAAATGAAGTTGAAAATTTTCCAGGTTATCCAGATGGTGTTACTGGTCCAGAAATGATGATAGAGTTACAAAAACAAGCAGAACGTTTTGAAACTGATGTACGTAATGGTTGGATTACCAAGGTTGATTTCTCAGGAGATATTCATAAAGTTTGGGTAAATGAAACAAAAGAGATTCATTGTGATACCGTTATTATTTCTACAGGAGCTTCAGCTAAATATTTAGGCTTAGATTCTGAACAAAAATATTTAAAACTTGGAGGAGGTGTTTCTGCTTGTGCAGTTTGTGATGGTTTCTTTTATAGAAATCAAGAGGTTGTAATTGTAGGAGCTGGAGACAGCGCTTGTGAAGAAGCACATTATTTATCTAAACTTTGCAAAAAAGTAACAATGTTAGTGAGGCGTGACGAATTTAGAGCGTCAAAAATTATGGCTGCTCGTGTGAAAAATACAGAAAATATAGACATTTTGTTTAATACTGAAACTGATGAGGTTTTAGGTGATGGACAAGTCGTTACAGGAGTTCGTGTGAAAAATAATCAAACCAATGAAATACAGGAGATTCCTGCAACAGGATTTTTTGTTGCCATTGGTCATAAACCCAATACAGATATTTTTAAAGGCTTCTTAGACTTAGATGAAACAGGATACATAATTAATGTGCCTGGAACTTCAAAAACGAATATTGAAGGTGTATTCGTTTCTGGAGATGCAGCTGATCATGTTTACAGACAGGCTGTTACAGCTGCAGGAACAGGTTGTATGGCTGCTTTAGATGCTGAAAGATGGTTAGCAGCTAAAGATTCAACTTTTGAAGTAAGTACTTCTAATTATAATTAAATTAGATCAAAAAGTTATACATACTAAAAGTGCTTAAAGTTGAATATGAAATTCCAACTTTAAGCACTTTTAATTTTAAATACTTATACTATTTATAATGTTTCAGGAAGTGTATGTGTTCTCCCTTTGTTTTGTTCTTTTAAATAATCCATTAGTGGGTTAAAATACTCAAGCATAGGTTTTGCACTCATTTCGCTACCAACACTTTGTTTAAGTAATTCTCTCCAATCATTATTAGCTCCAGTTTCTAGGACACCTCTTAAAAAAGTTCCTACATCTTTGCTTCCAAAATAGTTAGTTGCATGAGGATCTTGTTTTAAGATGTTTTTTGAGATATGATCATGAAATTGAAATAATAAAATATAAGACACTGCATAATCATAATACTGAGCAGCATCATTATTGATGTGTGTTTTAGACGCAGCATCGCAAAATTCTTCTCCACGATCAGTTGGAGGAACCATACCTTGGTACTTCTTAGCTAATTCCCACCATTTCTTATTAAATTGATCTTTTGGTAAGTTTTCAGCATATAAAGCATTTTCAAATTCGGTCATTACACCTGCAGAGAAAGGTAAAAACACAATATTACTTAATGCTTCTTTTAATAAATTTTGAGTTTCATCAATTTTTACATCAGCATCAACTAGGCCTTTGCCTTCTAAAAAAGGTTTTTGCATAGCAGCAAAACCTAATAAACTTCCAATAGCTTCATGATAACCACGATTTGCACCTTCACGAAGTAATGGTGGAACATTTGGATTGGTATACGCTTGGTAATAATAAATATGTCCTAATTCATGGTGAATCGTTTCATAGTAATCTGCATTTGGCTCAACACTCATTAAGCAGCGTAAGTCGTTTTCTAAATTCATGTGCCAAGCAGATGCATGATTGTTCTTTTTGTATGGTGCATCAGCAGGAAGTGGATACATGCTTGATTTTTCATAAAAACTAGCTGGAAGCGCATCAAAACCAATACTCTTATAGAAATTTTCACCTTCTTTTACTATCCATTCTGGATCTTTGTCGGCTAAAACGCCATCAATATCTAATCCTTCAACATTAACTAGGGAGCTCCAATCTTGTCCCCAACGATTAGGAAGCCAATGTGCTGGAAGATATTCTGGTACATCTGCATTAAATTTCTTTGCAAGTTCATGTCTTGCCCAAGTATGTAATTCTCTGTATAAAGGCCAAACTTCTTTAACCATTTTATTCATTTCATCACGCATTTCTTGTCTTGACATTCCGTAGCTAGACACTTGGTACGAGAAGTAATCGTCGTAACCTAGAGCTCCTACAGTTTCGTTACGCAATTTTCTTAAGTTTTCTAGTCCGTCTTTAAGACCTACGCCAACATTTTTAGATGCTTCCCAATTTGTTAAACGTTCAGCTTCATTGTTAGATTCTCTTAATACTTTATCAATGTCTCCAGTAGTTACTGAAGTTCCGTTGACTTTAAAATCATATCCAAAAAGCGCTTCGTTTTGAGCGTTTTCAGCAGCAATACGTTCTTTTACTAAATCTGATACTGTTTCAGGATTGTTTGCAGCCGAATATAGTATGGTGTTCAATTGACGTACTTGAACAATATCTAAATCATCTTTGCTTTCAAGAAATTTGCGTGTTTTTTCTATCACATCTGTACTTCCTGTGAATTTAGCAAAAGCTTCATTTGCTTTTTGAACCTTGTATGCATTTGTAGTGTCACCAGCTACAATTTTGGTGTTTGCATCCCATTCCGCTAGAGCAGAATCATAATATAATTTTGTAAATGTTGTGGAGTATTCGTCTAAAAATACTTGAACATCTTCTTTAGATACAGAAGTTATTTCTGTTTTTGTGGTATCTTCTTTACAAGAAAATACTGAAATGAAAATGGCAAAAAGTAAGATTGTTTTCTTCATCTTAAATTGATTTGTATTAGAGTTAGTTGATTATATTAGAGTTGTATTTTGTATTTGATTATTTTTCTTTTTTCTGAAGTTTGACAGTTTCAGTAAATCGGTTAATAGTGATTTTAGGGTTTGCAAACAAGTAAATTTCACTTGATCCAGAAGCTTCTATAATTATAGATTCTGTTACTTCTAGATAGGCATTTGTAGCAAATTCACAAGTTGCAGTACAGGTTTTTGCAGTGAAATTTTTACCATTAAATTGTGCATTGTTATCTGATACTAAAAGGAGATTATCTGTTGTTCCTTCGATATCTATATTTGCACGTTGATATAAATCAACTTTGGTTTCTTTAGAATTAATTAGTGCATCTAATTTACATTGATCACTTAATTCAATACGAGTAGTGTTAGCATTTACATTGAGTTTTACTTTAGCTTTATCTAGACTAGTAAAGTTAAAACTGTTGGCTTTTATATTTAGATAAGCTCTTGAAGATCCTGAAGTTTTTAAACTAGCATTATCTAACTCTAGTGATGTTAATGATCTTATTTCTGCATTTTCTCGAGTTTTAATATGAGAAAACCCATTACTGTAATTGACTTTAATTGCCATTTTCTTTTTAGATCTAATCTCTTTGGTCGTTTTGAATGTTAGAATGCTATCAATAACTTCAATCGCTATATATTCATGTAAATTATCGTCCGTTTCAATTTCTACTGAAGGTTTACTATTATAAAATAGTTCGACTTCAAAATCTTCACCAACAATGATTGTATTAAAATTGTCTACGTAGGTCTGTTTAATGGTTACATTTCTATCGCCTTTTACTTTGTCGTCATCTTGATAATAACCAACTAGACTATAGCCTAAGGTAATTAATAGGAATAAAGTAATCTTTTTCATTATAAAATATTGAGTGTTATAACAAATATAAAACAAAAACCATCCCAAACTCAAAACTGAGCTCGAAATGGTTTAAAAAACAAGTTGATTAGTTGGTTGGTTACTTGTTATCGTTTGCTGATACTTCCAGACGGACCATCGTTTTTTTCTACTTTTTCAGGATTGCCATAATATTTGATATCGCCTCCACTGTTAGCACTTGCTGTTAATTCTTTTGAGGTATTTACGGTTATATCTGCTCCACTATTTGCTTGAGCCTTTGTTTTTTGAGCTTTAAGTTTAGCTGCTTTTATATCGCTTCCACTAGAAGCATCTGCTCTAAATATATTTGTTGTTCCAGATAGTTTTATATCACTTCCACTAGACGATTCGCAAATTAGACGCTCTACATCTACTTCAAGTTCAACATCACTTCCGCTAGAGGTATAGATTTCAAGTTCATCAGCAGTTATAATAGAAGTAGAGATGACGTCACTTCCACTAGAAGTTGATATTCTTTCAATATTTTTAAAATTGACCATTACTTTTTTTGAAGAGGCAGAACTTATATTTTCATCTGCATAAATGTTTAAAACACCATTTTCTACTTTAACTACAATAATTTCTTGTAGGTTTTCATCAGCTTGAACTCTAATATTTTCTGAATCACTTTGTGTTAAATAAACGTCTAGTCCTCTACTAACTTCTATAGCATTAAAATTCTCATTTATTGCTCTATCTGTAGAGGTCACATTTCCGTTGCCTTTAACTCCCATATTGAAATCGAAATTACAAGATGTAAGGAGCACAGCTAGTAGTGTTGTTACGATAATTTTTGTTAGTGTTGTCATGATTGATTGTTTTTGATTGTTGATTATTTTATTTAAATTTTTTAGTTTACATGTTATGATCAAAACTTATCACACGTTTAAGGATCCATTTTCCGTTTTCGATAATCCATAAATGAGAAAACTTTGCAGTGCTACCAGGTCTTTTATTTCCGTTGGTTGTTTCATAAAACTTATGAATCCCATTTTGCAAAGCACCATATAGTTCTCCATTCTTTTTTAATAAGAAAACTTCTAAACTTCCTTCAACTAATTCTCTGGTAGATTTCGTTGTATTATTTGGGTTGCAAATGCCTTCATACATGGTTTGAATGAATTTTTCTTTTGAACTGGTAATTCCAGCGATGTCATGATAGAATTCAAAGTCTTCAGCAATTAATTGTTTGAGATATTGAATTTCGCAATTGTTAAAAGCACGTTCAAAAATTAAACTATCATTAGCTTTTAGTGTTTTGTATACTTCGGAATTTGTTGCTACTTGAGCATTTAGGTTGGTTAAAATTCCGAAGATACTTAACAGGATACATATTGATTTATTCATTTGATTTGATTGATGATTCAAATGTTCCAGTTTTAAATTAGTTTTCAAAATTGAAAGATCCGAACTGTTAATTTAGATTCCTGAATTGTTAATTATCTTCTGATGTGATTTCAATACCATCTTCACCAATATTAACTTTTACATTTACAGATTTTGCATCAATACCATCTTCGTCAATTTTTAGTCTAGTGCCTTCTGTTTTGATTTCGATACCATCTTCATCTATTCTAAGTCCAGTTTCATCGTCATCAATATCTACTTTTACTTTAAATTCGTCGTCGATAGGGCAGTCTAAACATTTAACACCATTATTGGTGATTTCTAAATATTGATTTTCCATACCATTATCTAAAATATCATTGTAGTAACTTGAGTTTCTATGATATGAATAGGTGTTTTCTTCAGCATATAGTATTGTGCCTTCTGGCAGATAAAGCGTGACTTCTATTTCTTGATCTCTAAATTTGTTTTCAAAGGCTGTCGTTAAAAATCCATCTAATTCAAGCCTATTATTTTTAATGTCATAGCTGTAATCAATTTCTTGAGATCTTAATTTAGCTTCTTTGTAATTTCTACCTTCAGCTGTTTTTTCAATGTGTATTGACGCTAGAGAATCTTTTGTTGAACGAACAATTAATCTCACATCTGTTGAGTATATCAACTTATTATCATTGTCGTCGTAAACGGGTCTAAATACATTACTATGCCTTCCAAATTGCTTACTATAAAGCGTATTGCCAACAACTGCAAGTGTTAGAGTGTCACTAGCTTTAATATCGAGTTGCTCTTTTGTAGTAACAGTTGCATCGTAAGCATGTTCGCTAGCTTGTCTTACTCCAATAACAATACTTCCTATGATAGCCATAAGCCATAAGCCTAGAAGTGTGAATTTAGCCACATTACCAATAGACTTTAAGTTGTTAATTAGAATTTTTAATCCCAAATAAAACACAAAGAAGAAAGGGACACCAATTGCGAAAAGTGCAATTAATGATATTAACCAAACTGGTGTGTTTGCTGCATTTGCTGCTTCAAAAATGTCAAGTCCTGGAAAATGAATGATATCAATAGCTCCTAAACTCATGCAAAATATTAATAGCGATATTAATGTTGCAGCACCTACGATAATTAAAATGATGCCAATAAATTTTGCAAATACTTTAAAGAAAAACATAATGATGTCACCAATGGTATCAAAAAATGATTTTGATGAGGATTTGATTTTCTGTCCTTGCTTGGGTAAATCTACATTTTTGACTGTATCTGAAACGGATTGAGAGACACTGTCAAAGCCATCTTTAATTTTTTTTTCGATGTTGCTAATGTTAACAGGTGCTCCAGTCATGGTTATTTTTTCTGAAGTTGTTTTTGCTTCAGGGACTAAAACCCATAATAGAATATATAGTAAAACACCAGTACCTGCACCAAAGATTAGTACAATCCAGATGATACGAATCCATATAGGATCAATTCCAAAATAGTGCGCTAATCCAGATGATACACCTCCTACATAGGAATTGTCTGTATCGCGATAGAATTTTTTTGAAGAACTTGAATTTGATCTTGAATTTCTATGGTAAGATGTTTTTGGTTCATCTTCAAAAATTTCATCATCTACCAAATAGTCTTCTGGTTGTCCCATAATAGTGATTACATCATCGACTTCTTTAATTCGAATCACTTGCTTTTCGTTCTGAACACGTTCATTAAATAATTCTGCGATTCGATGTTCAATATCTGATATGATTTCTGATTGACCTTGAGAGTCTGTAAATGAACGTTTTATAGCCTCAAGATAGCGCTGTAATTTTAAGTATGCATCTTCGTCTATGTGAAAGAATATACCTGCTAAATTTATGTTGACTGTCTTATTCATTATTGTTTTGTTTTTTCTCTGGTTACTATATTAACTGCATTTTGTAATTCGTTCCAGGTTATTGTTAATTCTTTTAGAAATAACTGACCTGTTTCTGTAAGACCATAGTACTTTCTTGGAGGTCCAGAAGTGGATTCTTCCCAACGATAATTGAGTAATCCAGCATTTTTAAGCCTTGTTAGTAGTGGGTATATTGTGCCTTCTACAACAAGCAGTTTTGCGTCTTTTAGTGTGCCTAAGATTTCTGCAACATAAGCGTCTTCATCTTTTAAGACCGATAATATGCAATACTCAAGGACACCTTTTCGCATTTGTGCTTTTGTGTTTTCTATTTTCATAAGTGTTTTCTAATATTTTTCAAAAAGTCTTATGCAGTTTGCATATGAGACATTTGATAATTCGACAATAAGTTTAGATGATGCTCGTGTCATATTCTAAAGAGATTTAATTTTAATAAACTGTTCATTTTTTGATTGATGATTGATTATGATTGTTTGATGAAATATTGATTCTATTTTAAAAAATTGATGGTTAATGGATAGTGGTAATCTTCTCCATCTCTTGCTTTTAAACTCGCTATTACGATAAATACTAATTCAAGAATAAATGCTAAAATGGCTAAAGCTCCTAATCCACCACCAATATATAATAGAGGTGAAGGCTCTGTTAAATTGAAATGAACACCATCAAAAGGATCGATATCAATAAAATCGAATGAATTAAAAATGTTAAAAATGAAAAACGGAACGGAGAGCAATCCTATTACAAGAGCATATAGCAAAATGCTAATTTGAAAATTGATGGCTTGTTTTCCATGATTATCTACAAACTCAGATTTTTCTTTGTTTGCCATCCATAATATGATTGGGCCAATAAAGTTTCCAAACGGGATAATAAACCTACTAAAGGTTGATAAATGAATGAATGTTGCAATATTTTTTTGATGATTGTCTTCCATGATTTTAAAACATATAGTATTTTCTTATACAAATATATGTCTAAAAACAAGTACTTTGTTACGCATAGTACTAAAAATTAACATAATTTTAACAAATTGGAATGTGGATTATTTTCAATACTTTAGCTGAAAACTTCCCGAAAACATGAACCTTTCACCAAGAAAATTAAATGCTTTTTTATCTTTTAAACTGCCAGCAGCATTCATTTGTGGTGTTCGTACAAAATCTATATCTGATACAACTTGTGTCGTTTCCGTAAAGCATAGATGGATCAATCAAAATCCGTTTAATTCTATGTTTTGGGCTGTTCAAGGTATGGCAGCTGAACTCACCACAGGAGCTTTAGTCATGTCTAAAGTTCAATCTAATGGAACGAAAATGTCAATGCTAGTTACAAGTAATAATGCAACATATAGCAAAAAAGCAACAGGACGAATCCAATTTACCTGCAATCAAGGTAAGGCTATCGATGATTTAATAATTAAGGCCATTGAAACAGGAGAAGGACAATCGATAGTACTAAACTCAAAAGGTGTTAATCAAGAAGGAGTTCAAGTGTCTGATTTTAATTTTGAATGGTCTATTAAAGTTAGATCGTAAATAGTTTGTAACAAAACCTGAAACAATTCAACATATAAACAAATCAACTTTTAAACAAAGATAGTATGACATCACACGAAATAGATTACAGAATTTACGGAGAAGAAATGCAATTCGTAGAAATAGAATTAGATCCTCAAGAAGGCGTAGTAGCCGAAGCAGGAAGTTTTATGATGATGGATGAAGGCATCAAAATGGAAACCATTTTTGGAGATGGTTCTCAAAAAGACACAGGTTTCTTAGGTAAAATATTAGGCGCAGGAAAACGCATCTTAACAGGTGAGAGTTTATTTATGACAGCCTTTTATAATGACTTAACTGGGAAACGTAATGTATCGTTTGCATCGCCTTATCCTGGAAAAATAATTCCTATCGATTTAACTGAATTTAGAGGAAAGTTCATTTGCCAAAAGGATGCGTTTCTTTGCGCAGCTAAAGGCGTAAGTGTAGGCATTGAGTTTTCGAAAAAATTAGGACGCGGACTTTTTGGAGGCGAAGGTTTTATTATGCAAAAGTTAGAAGGTGATGGTATGGCATTTGTTCATGCTGGAGGAACTATGGCTAAAAAAGTATTGCAAGCTGGAGAAACGATGAAAGTTGACACAGGTTGTCTCGTTGGTTTTACACAAGGTGTCGATTACGACATCGAATTTGTTGGAGGTATTAAGAATACTGTTTTTGGTGGTGAAGGTTTGTTCTTTGCAAAATTACAAGGACCAGGAACAGTTTACATACAATCTTTACCATTTAGTAGATTGGCTGGACGTGTTTTAGCATCTGCTCCAATAAGTGGTGGAAGCAGTAAAGGAGAAGGTAGTATTCTTGGTGGTTTAGGCGATTTATTAGATGGTGATAATAAGTTTTAACCATTTAGAATTTGTAGGACATTTATTAAACGGTTGTGTTTATGACGCAACCTTTTTTAGTTTTTAAGTATCTTTAGTATAGATATTCACTCAAAAACTCTAATTAAATGAAGTCTTTTCTACTCTCGTTCTTATTTCTAATAACCTTTTTAATTGGGAATGCTCAAATTATTGATATTCCTGATGCTAATTTTAAGAATGGATTATTAAACTATGTGCCAGTAATTGATACAAATAGTGATGGTGAAATACAGATTAGTGAAGCCGAACTAATAACTGAATTATATTTTCAAGATATAGAGTATATTAATTCACTTGAAGGTTTAGAAAGTTTTGTAAACCTTATTGATTTTACTATGGGAAATATTAATAATTATTCAACTACTTTAATTATTGAAAATTTACCAAATTTGACTTCAGTTAATTTTTTTAGTTCTGTATCCTCAATAGCATTAATTAATCTTCCTAATTTAAAAGAATTAGCGATGGGAAATACTAACTCTCAGTATTATAGCTTTGAAGAATTAATAAGCAATTGTAATTGTGTAGATTTGGAAGTTCTTATTCTTGATTATAATCACATTACTTCAATAGATGTTAGTAGTTTTGTTAATTTAGAATATTTTGTTTGTTCTCATAATTATGAATTAACTAGTTTAGATGTGAGTCAGAATATTAATTTAACGACACTAGACCTTTCATTATCTGAAGGTTTACAATATTTAAACATTAAAAATGGTTCAGCAGAGAACCTTATTATTGATGAATACCACAGTGCTCTTGAATATATATGTGTCGATGATGATGAAGTAGCTTATGTGCGAAATTTGGTAGAAAATTCAGGTTTAACCAATTGTTTTGTTAATTCTTATTGTACTTTTAATTCAGGTGGAGTTACTTATGCTTTAGAAGGTGGAAGTTTGTTAGATATTGACACTAATGGTTGTGATATAAATGATATTCAGTTTCCAAATATGATGTTCAATATTTCTAACAACACAAATTCTGGTAGCTTTATTGCTAATGCTTCTGGAGATTATTCATTTGCTTTACCAGATGGAGTTCATACTCTAGTACCACAAATAGAAAATCCAGATTATTTTTCAATTTCTCCAACGAGCTTAGTTGTCGACTTTCCAACTGATGCAAGTCCGTACAATCAAGATTTTTGTGTAATTTCAAATGGAACTTTTAATGACTTAGAAGTTGTTATTGTTCCTGTAAGTCAGGTTATTCCTGGATTTGATTCTCATTATAAGATTATTTATAAAAACAAAGGAAACACACTCATATCAGGTTCAGTAGAGTTTGATTATAGTTTGAATGCTGATGTCGTTCAGTTTTTATCAGCAACACCAACTAACGATAGTGAAACCAATAATATTTTATCTTGGAATTTTACAGATTTATCGCCTTTTGAAACTAGAGGAATTGAAGTGTCCTTTAATTTAAACACACCAACAGATCCAGATTTTCCACTAAATAGTGGAGATGACTTAGGTTATGTAGCTAACATATTTCCTTTAATCGATGATGAAACTCCAAGTGATAATGAATTTGAACTAAAACAGATTGTAGTTAATTCGTATGATCCAAATGATATTAGATGTTTAGAAGGCGAAATAATTGCACCAGAAGAGGTTGGTAAATATGTACATTATCTCATTCGTTTTGAGAACTTAGGAACAGCAAATGCAATCAATGTTGTTGTGAATAATAGGATTGATGCTACAAAATTTGATATCAATACCTTGGTTCCTTTAAATGGAAGCCATGATTATTATACCAGAATTAATCCAGATAACGATGTTGAATTTATATTTGAAAATATACAATTACCATTTGATGATGCTAACAACGATGGTTATGTAGTTTATAAAATAAAAACTTTAAGCACATTGGTATTAGGCGATGAATTTGCTAATCAAGCAGAAATTTATTTTGATTTTAATGCACCAGTAATTACAAACGCTTATATAACAGAAGTCGCTGAAGATAATTTGAGCACTTCAGATTTTAGTTTATCAACTATTAAAGTGTATCCAAATCCAGTAGCAGATATCTTAACCATAGAAGCAGAATTTGAAATTAATACTCTACATGTGTATGATATTGAAGGACGAAGAGTCTTAGAAAACTACAAAAGCAATAGTAATCAAATAAGCATGAGCTCTCTTGAAACCGGAATTTACTTTGTAAAGGTGTTTTCAGATTCTAAAATAAAAACCTTAAAAGTTATTAAGAATTAGTAAACCTTGATGTTTAATGGAGTTAAACGTAATTAATTACTTTTAAGCGATTGTTTTTAGTGTTAAATATTTCTTTAAGGATAACAAATAATCATTTTTTTTACTAAATTTAAACTGTAATCAAAAATGAAAGCCTATACAATACATCTACCTAACTAAAACCTAAATTAACTTTACATTATGGCTAGAGCAATGTTCGAGTACACCAAAACTGTACTTGCGAAAGTAAGTTTTGATAGTACATTGTTCTGTAAAGAATTAAAAAAAGCACTAAGTCGTTTGTTACCTTACGAAATAGAAGAGCTTAAGATTTATATAAAATCTTTGATTTTACAGAACCCAGAATTAGATCAATGTTTAATATTATTAAAACAATAGAAAAAAGCGACTTACGAGTCGCTTTTTTCATTTTATTAGTTGTCCTTTATTTTGATAAAGGACTTATGATTTCTACATTATGAAATGCTATTGCTCCTCTTATAATACCTGAAATGACATCGTGTAAAGCATCAATAATCTGCATTTTAAGCTCATTTTTATGATAAATGATACTGACCTCTCTGGCTGGAGTAGGTTCGTTAAAATGATGAAGTTGTTTTGACATCTTTTCATTTAAGTCCATAGTATTTAGATAAGGAAGTAGCGTCATTCCTAATCCTTCATTTGATAATTTTATCAAAGTTTCTATACTGCCACTTTCTAATTGAAATTGGTCATCTTGATGTGTTTTAAACGCTTTACATAAATTGATAACACCATCTCTAAAGCAATGACCATCTTCTAATAGAAGCATATCATTGATGTCTAAATCTGATACATCTATCTTTTTTTTATCCTTTAAACGATGATCATTAGGTATGTAGCCTACAAAAGGTTCGTAATATAAAACGCGTTCTTTAATGCTTTCTAAAACTAAAGGAGTAGCAGCTATTGCAGCATCTAAATGTCCATCATTAATTCTGGTTATGATTTCTTCTGTAGTGAGTTCTTCAATTTTAAGCTTCACCTTAGGATATTTTTTGATGAATGCTTTTAAAAACATAGGCAATAATGTTGGCATTACTGTTGGAATAATACCTAGTCTAAACTCACCACCAATAAATCCTTTTTGTTGGTCTACAATATCTTGAATTCGTTCAGACTCGTCAACAATATTTTTAGCCTGATGTACAATTTTTCTTCCAACATCTGTAAGTTCAATTGGTTTTTTACTTCTATCAAAAATTAAAATATCTAGTTCGTCTTCTAATTTTTGTATTTGTGTGCTTAAAGTCGGTTGTGTGACAAAGCATTTCTCTGCAGCTTTGGTAAAGTTTTTATGTTCAGCAATGGCTAGAACATAGTTCAATTGTGTAATTGTCATGGTGTATTCATTTAGGCTATAAAGATATAAAAACTATTGATTAAAACTATGATTAATAAAACGGATTTCATTTTAAATTTGTATAAACAAAAACAATACTGATATGACGTTAAATAGTATAGGATTAGATACAAAAAAAACGAAATCAATCGCAGGAGATTTAAATCACTTGCTAGCCAATTTTCAAATTTATTATCAAAACTTGAGAGGTATACATTGGAACATAAAGGGTAAACGCTTTTTTGATTTGCATGTTAAATTTGAAGAGTTATATACAGATGCAAATATTAAAGTAGACGAAATTGCAGAACGTATTTTGACATTAGGAGAAACACCTTTGCATACATTTGAAGACTATTCAAAAGCAGCCCAAGTACCAGTTGGTAAGAATATTTCAGAAGATGAAAAAGCAGTTCAATTAATTGTTGCTTCTTTATCTGAACTATTAAAATTTGAGCGTCAGATTTTGGAGATTTCTGGTGACGCAAGTGATGAAGGAACAGCTTCTATGATGAGTGATTTTATAACCGAACAAGAAAAAACAGTTTGGATGATGAAAGCTTGGTTAGGTGAAAGTGTATAATTTTAAAGCATAAAAATAAAAGCCCTTCAGAGTAACTCCTGAAGGGCTTTTTGTATTGAATCAATTTTGTTTTATTAGTTGCAATTACGTTCTAGTTGAATGAATTCATTGCCATTACCAGATTCTAGTAATATAAATTCTTCACTACATTGAGTTACGAACCAATCATATTGAGAAAATATCTCGTAAGGTGAGCTTGGAATATTAAAGGACATAAACAATAAACCTTGTGAAGGATTAGATGTTAGCCACCAATCACCATCAATAGTTTGGTTAGTGCCTTGACTAGTAATTTCTACGATACCACTTTGGAAAAATTGTGCAAGTTCAGCATTCACATTATTGTATAGGCTAGTTGTAAAATACCAATTACATTGTAATAAATAAGCATATAGTTCTTGTTCACTACATTCATTTGGATTATTTACATTACAATCTCGATCAAAAATAATGGATTCGTCACCAGATTCTAAACGTATCATGTCCTCTTCACATGTAATCACAGTCCAATCTAAATTTGATATTACATTATATGGTTCTGGTAAGTCAAGGTACATATAAACTTCTCCATTTTGCTCATTTCTAACAACACTCCAAGTGCCATTAGCAGGTTCTGCTGTGCCTATAAGAGTTACTGTTCCATCAATATTAAAATCATAACCAACAATACTATTCATTAAACTTACATTACCAAACCAAGTACATTCTATTAAGTTTTGAATAATCTCTTGTTCATTACAAATCTCTTGTTGCGTTTCACAATCAACAAAATCTGCATCTGTGAATCCTGCACATTCTGCTTCACAAGCATTTAAAAAGCTTATAATTTCAATATCTCCACTTGGTGTTTCAATTTCAACACAAACAGGGTTTACATTTGTTGGACAAGGACAATCATTAATATTATAACACTCTTCTAATAGAGATATAAATGCTTCTTCGTTTTCTAGAACTATTAGGTTCCCTTCTTCTGTAGTAACTTCAAATGGATATACAAAATCAAAGTAGTATGCGTTATATAATGCGCTATCTAATTCTTCTTGAGAGTTTACTGTAACCGTTTGATTGTCATCAGTGATAATTGTTATTGGGAAATTAAAATCAAAACATTCATTTCCACCAGGACAGTTGTAATCGTCTTCACAGTTTTCAGCAAAATCATTAGGTGTAAATCCATCACATAATGCAAGACATTCATTAGGATAGGTTATAATAAAACTGTTGCCATTTGGATCTAGAACTTCAACACATACAGGATCTGCAACATCATCACAATCACAAGTATCAATTCCATCAAAGTCACAATTTTCTAATACATCAAAGAATTCATTTTCATTATTAATTGTTACAATTTCTATAGCTCCTGTGCTGTCGTTATAGGTTTCAACATTAAAAGGGAATTCAACACCACTAATGTATAAATCATCAGTAGAATTGATAAGAATCGTAATTAGATCATCTAAACTAGAAACACCAACTGTGGTTCCATTGTTATAAGCTAAGTTTAAAGGGTATACAAAATCAAAGCAAAAATCGAATACAATGTTTCCTGAAGGGTTCTCAGATGCAATAACATAGCCTTCGTCATTAAATTGTTCTGCTAGTCTGTTTAAAGATTGTGTAATAGCTTCAGTTTCGTCTATATTTTGTTCATTTACAACAGAATCATTGTTAGAACAAGAGGTGAAAAGACCTGCAATAAGAGCAAAACTTAAAAGAAATAATTTTAAATTTTTCATCATAGTAATTTTAAAGTTAATGTGTTTTTCTAGCGATTAATCATAACTAAGACAACTAGAAAAAAAAATACCCTACTTTTCCTCTAAATTTTTTTTAGTTAGTTTTGAAGCCTCTACTTTCAAATTAGCTAATGCCTAAAGATCAACATAATATTTGTCATTCTAAAACTTTTGAAGCGCTATACAAGGCACATGCAAAAGAGATTAGACGTTTTATTTTTTTTAAAACTCAAGATATTGATAAGGCTGAAGATCTTTTACAAGATACTTTTATAAAACTATGGGATAATTGTAGTAAAGTGAGTTATGAAAAAGCAAAAAGCTATCTGTATACTGTAGCAACTAATGCCTTTTTAAATACGATAAAGCACGAAAAAGTGGTGCGAAAACATAAATCGAGTATTTCTAGTCATCATAATAATGAATCTCCAGAGTTTATTATGTTAGAGAAAGAGTTTATGGACAAACTACAGAGAACTATTGATTCGCTTCCAGAAAAACAGAGAGAAGTATTTTTACTCAATAGAATTGAAAAAAAGAAATATAGAGAGATTGCAGAACAACTAGATATTTCAGTAAAAGCAGTAGAAAAACGAATGCATTCTGCCTTATTAGTTTTGAGAGAACAAATAGGGAATGTTTAAAAATATAAAAATAAAGTAGGGTTTTATTCAACATAGTTGTCATAATAGTAGTTAAGCAATGAAAAATATAGATTTACATAACGCAAACGATACATTTTTAGCTCAATGGTTAGAAGGGAAACTCTCTGATGATGAGCTGAAAGGGTTGGTTTCTGAAGCCGATTACAAGTCGTTTATAAAAATTAGAAAAGGTCTTGAAACCTTTGATGATTTGGAAGGGTCTACAGAAGCTTCGTTTGCTAAAATTCAAGAACAAATTGCTAATAAAAATGGAAAAGTTCGAAACTTAAATAGTAAAGTTTGGCTCATTGGTATTGCTGCTTCTGTTGTGTTGTTTTTTGGATTGTTTTCAATCTTAGGAAATGATATTGTAACTATTGAAACCCATTTTGGTGAACAAAAAACGATTGCTTTATTAGATGGTTCTGAAGTCATAATAAACTCCAAATCTACCTTGACTTACGATGAAGATAACTGGGAGAATAATAGAACATTAAACCTTAAAGGTGAAGCTTATTTTAAAGTTAAAAAAGGAAGCACGTTTACTGTAGAAACTGATAATGGCAACGTTCAGGTTTTAGGAACACAATTTAATGTAAACTCTGTTAGTGACTTGCTTGAAGTCGTTTGCTTTGAAGGTAAAGTAAGTGTGCAAACTAAAAATGAAAACTACATTTTATTGCCTACAAATACTGTGAGACGTATTAATGGTGATGACATAGAAAAATGGGACATTTCGATTGTTAATCCGAGTTGGATCAATGGCGAAAGCAGCTTTAAAAGCGTGCCTTTAAAGTATGTGATTTCTGCTTTAGAATCACAATATAATATTGAAATTAATTCAGATGCTATTGATAATAGTATCATATATACAGGTAGTTTTACTCATGAAAATTTGAATACAGCATTAAAAACTGTGTTCAAGTCTTTACAAATACAATATTTTGAAAAAGAAAAAGGAAACATTTATTTGAGTATAAGGTGAAAAAATTGATTATTTGCTTTTTGGTAATACTACCACATTTAGCCTTTTCGCAAGAAGAGGCTAAATTTTATATTAGTTTCAATTCTGAAACGTTACAAAGTGCATTTGAAACCATTGAAGACGTTTACAATGTGAGATTTTCTTATTATGATAACCTTCTTGCTGATAAAACAATATCCTTAAATAAAGAGAAACGCTCATTACATCAAGTGCTTTCAGAAATAGAAATTCTAACCAACCTCAAATTTGAAATTATAAATGACAGATACATTATAATCAATAATAATAATAATAATAACGCTGAAACTGATATTCAAGAGTTAGAAAAGGTTGTAATAAATAGTTTTCTAACTAAAGGGATTTCTAAACGGAAAGATGGGACTTATAAAATAAACCCAAGAAGCCTTGGTATTTTGCCTGGACTTACCGAACCAGACGTTTTAGAGAGCATTCAATTATTACCAGGAGTTGTTAGTCCAAACGAAACAGCCTCTGGTTTTTTAGTTAGAGGAGGGAAAATAGACCAAAATCGAATTATTTGGGATGGTATAAATATATATCATAAAGGACATCTTTTCGGAATGATTTCACCGTTTAATCCAAATGCAACTAAGACAGTTACTTTTATTAATAAAGGCTCACATCCAAGATATGGAGAACGTGCATCAAGTGTGATTTCAATGACTACCAACTCTAAAATTGAAGATGAACTTAAAGCTCAAATCGGATTTAATGGTATTAATGCAGATGCTAATTTTGATGCACCATTAATAAAGAATAAACTAAGTGTTCAAGCGTCTGTAAGATCAAGTTATACTAATATATATCAATCTGTAACTTTCGATAGATTGGCTGAGAAAGTGTTTGAAAGCACTAAAATTGAAAATGGTGATAATCCCAATAATAATTTTAGTTTTTTAGATTTTAATATCAAACTCAACTTTAAGCCCAATGCTAATAATACCTTGTTTGTTAGTTTAATTTCTATCGATAACCAGCTCGATTATACGGTAAATCATTCTAACAGAAATGAAATGTTTAATGATCGCATGTCTATTAAAAACAAAGGCTATAGTTTTGGTTGGAACAAGCAATGGAATGCTAATTTGACGCAACAAGTGTCTGCATATTTATCAGATTATGAACTTAATTATAATTACATAACAACTCTAGATAATCAGCAAATATCTGATTTTGAAAAGCGAAATTTGATTTATGATTCAGGTATTTCAACAGAATTACAGCAGAAAATTAATAATAATAATTCCGTGACTTTTGGATATCAATATGTTCTGAAAGATGTTGGTTATGCATTTAAAAACTCATCTAATCTTGAATTTATTTTAGATCAAGATGAATCTAAAGTGCAAGCTCATAATTTGTATGCTAATTATGAATATAAAAATCCTAAGTTCTTCGATGTGTCTTTAGGCGGAAGAATTACATATTTTGATGAGTTGGAGGCTTACAGATTTGAACCTCGATTATTAATTTATAAAAGTTTGTTTAAGAATGTAAAACTTCAAATGTCTGGAGAAATCAAGAACCAAATCATTAGTGAGATTGATGAAACAATCATAAGTGATTTGTCTTTAGAAAACCGACTTTGGCGATTGGCAAATGGGAATAATTTTCCAATTATTAATAGCAAACAAGTGTCGTTAGGATTTATATTTACGAATAATGGTTGGACTTTTGATATCGATAATTATTACAAAACACTTGATAACATCATGGCCTTATCGTTTGGGTTTTTGAATCCTGAGAATAGTCAGTTTAACCTTGGTGAGCAAACAATTTATGGAATTGATCTTTTCTTGAGAAAACGATTTAACGGCTTTAATTCTTGGGTGAGTTATTCGTTTAATAATTCTGAAAGCAAGTATCGAAACTTGAATAATGATAAAGCCTTTGAATCAAGGTCTAATGTGATTCATTCGGTGTCGACATCATTGAGTTATAAAATTTCAAAACTACAAATCGCTTTAGGTTGGAGATGGCAAACAGGAAAACCTTTTACTGGATCTCATTTAGGAACCAATGGATTAGAATTTAATCAAGGAATTAATACCAAACGATTACCAGATTATCATCGCTTAGACTTTTCTTCTACCTATGCTTTTAATTTTTCTGAAGCTAGTAAGTTGAAAGGAAAAGTTGGATTTTCAATTCGGAATGTTTACAACAGAAATAATTTAATAAGTAAAGAATATATAGGGAATAATGACTTTAATAATGAGATACAGGTCATTGATAAATTTTCTCTAGGATTTACTCCAAATGTCTTGTTTAGAGTGTATTGGTGAAATAAAAATCATTTAATAGTAGCCTTATGACATTTCGATTGTGCCTAATGCAACCGTTTTCACATCTTTTATTTGATTCTAATTACAACAATCCTCTTGCTTTGATTTCTAAATACTTATTAATTGTGTCAATTGTTAAGTCTTGAGGCGATGTTAATATCGATTGAATCCCATATTTTTGAAGCTCATTGACAATCAGTCGTTTTTCGAAAGCAAATTTTTCAGCAATCACTTTGTCATATGCTTGTTGAACTGTTTCTGCAGGTTCAGTAATAAGTTGATTGAGTTCGGTGTTTTTAAAGAAAATAACGACCAATAAATGATTTTTTGCAATTCCTTTTAAATATGGTAATTGTCGATGTAAGCTATCTAAAGTTTCAAAGTTAGTGTATAAAAGCATCAAGCTTCGATGGTTAATATTTCGTTTTGTATCAGCATATAATCGGCTGTAATCAGATTCAAAAAAATCGGTGCTTACATTGTAAAGCGTTTCCAGAATGAGGTTCATTTGAGAGGTTCGCTTTTCAGCAACAACAATGTTTTCAACCTTTTTTGAGAAGGCTAAAATACCTGCTTTATCCTGTTTTTTTAATGCCACATTGGAAATTACTAAAGCAGCATTAATGGCATAATCTAATAACGTTAAGCCTTCAAAAGGCATTTTCATCACACGACCTTTATCGATGATAGAATAAATTGGTTGTGATTTTTCATCTTGAAACTGATTAACCATTAATTCACTTCGCTTAGCAGTAGCTTTCCAGTTTATGGTTCTCAAATCATCACCTAAAACATAGTCTTTTATTTGTTCAAACTCCATGGTATGACCAATCTTACGTATTTTTTTAATACCATATTGATGAAGATTATTACTGATGGCAATTAAATCGTATTTACGCAATTGCATAAAACTTGGGTAGGTTGGTACCATCGCGTTATCATCATACGTAAAGCGACGTGCAATTAAACCAAAAACAGATGTGACATAGATATTTAATTTTCCAAAATGGTATTCGCCTCGTTCAACAGGTCTTAGCTTGTATTCAATTTCTGAAGCACTAGACGCTTCCAGTTTACGATGAATGCTAAAGTCTCTTACTTGAAATTGCTCAGGAATCTCGTCAATAATATTCACAAAGACAGTAAACGTATAGTGATTGTTAAGACTTATACGTATTGGGTTTTCATCTCCATTTGAAAATTTTTCAGGGAAAATCCGATTTCCTTTTACGCCATTTTTAGCTGCAAATAATAGAATGGTATCAAGAACAGTAAGAGTAATTAATAATAGCAATACTAATTTGACGATTGCAAAACCTCTAGGAAAAATAAAACTTAACACAAATAGAACCATTATGACAATGCAAGCATAAAAGAATCTATTCTGTAAGTAAAAAGGTTTAATTCGTTTCAACATTTTTGGTAAAAGTTAGATATGTAATCTTTGCTAAATGCTTATCTTGGTATTTCTACCGCTTCAATAATTTGTCTGATAATTTGTTTTGTTGTCACACCTTCCATTTCACGTTCTGGTGTTACAATGACACGATGTTGCAATACAGGAATTGTTGCTCTTTTAATATCTTCAGGAGTTACAAAATCACGTCCACTCATCGCTGCAAAAGCTTTACTTGCCTTCAATATTGCTATAGATGCTCTCGGTGAAGCTCCTAAATATAAAAACGGATTGTTACGAGTGCTAACAATCATATCAGCTATATATTTAATTAGGTGAGATTCAATAATAATTTGATCTACGAGACCTTGAAATTTATTGATTTGTGCTTTACTCAAATGTGCTGTTATCTGATCTGTTTTTTCACCACCTTGTAAATTTTGCTCTCTATTTAAGATTTCAATTTCTTCATCTACATTAGGATAATCGATATCTATTTTGAATAAAAAACGGTCTAATTGCGCTTCTGGTAAACGGTATGTTCCTTCTTGTTCAACTGGGTTTTGCGTTGCTAAAACTATGAATGGTAATTCCATTTTAAATTTTTGTCCGTCGATGGTGATTTGTCGTTCTTCCATGACCTCAAATAAAGCAGCTTGTGTTTTTGCAGGCGCTCTATTTATTTCATCAATAAGAATCATATTAGAAAAAATCGGACCTTCTTTAAATTCAAATTCTGAATTTTTCATATTGAAAACAGACGTACCCAAAATATCACTTGGCATTAAATCTGGTGTGAATTGAATTCTACTAAACCCAATGTCTAAAGACTTTGCTAGTAGTTTTGCAGAAATGGTTTTTGCCACACCAGGAACACCTTCAATAAGTGAATGGCCATTGGCAAGAATAGAAGCTATAAGCATATCTATCATTTCCTTTTGACCAACAATAACTTTGCTAATTTCTCCTTTTATTAATGAAATGCCTTTTTGAAGTTCAGATAAATCGATACGATTTTTGAAATTGATATCGCTTTCTGCATTTTCAATAGTTTCTGAAGCTTCATTAGCTAGATTCTCAGGAGTAAGTGTTGCATCTTGCTGTTCACTTTTTGGTGTTAAATTTTCGTTTTGGTTGTCGTCTATGTGTTCCATAATTTATGTGGTATAAAAATCTTCAATTGCTTTGTTTAATCGTAATAAATCACCTTCATTACAAGGCGTTTTAGCTTTTAAATGTGCGATTTGGTTTACTAGTTTCTTAACTTTTGATTGGTCTTTTCCAGATTTTAAAGATAGATTTTTTACGAATTTTTCATCTAAAATTTGAGTATCTAAATAATAAACACGTCGTATGAATTCTAAAAAATACGTTATTTTTTTCTCAATTAGATTATCGTGATCTTTCGTTTCGTAATATAAATTTCCAATGGTTTTTGTGAAATCTACGGTTGTGTTTTTTAGAGGATTTATAACCATTACGATGCGTTGTTTTCGTTTGGCATTAAATATCATAAAGACTATTGTTGTAATTAATGCCAAATACCAAGCCCATCGTAATGCAGGTTGGCTATGTATAAATCGCAAAGGCGATGCCCCTAATTCTTTACCAAGCTTATTTCTTGAATCAAAATATATGGTGTCATCACTAAGATAAGACATGATGCTTGAAGCGTATTTTTTATTGTCTTTTTTTAGAAGGTGATAATTTGTAAATGCAATAGGTTGTAAATGGATGTAAAAATAGCCGTCTCCCCAAGATGTTTTAATGAAATTCACATATGCAGAATCTGCAAATTTTTGATATCCTAAAACAGTTGTGTAAAGTGTATCTATTTTTGAAAAATAAATATTACTTAAGCCTTTGTTTATTGTAATGGAGTCGTTTTCAAATGAAGGACTTGTTAAAGATAATTCTCCTTTACCTTTAAATGTGAAATCGTTTTGAGTGTTGAAACCTAATGTGTCTTTAAGTCTGTCAGGAAAATAATTACTAGAAAGAAAGATATCATTTCCCGCAGAAGCAAAGTCGAGTAATTCTTGTGCTGAAGTATTATCAATATTGACAAAATCATCAATAACTATATAGGTTCCGGTTGTGAGATAAGAGCTGTCTTCCCAACTGTAGTAGTCATCAAAATACTCATATGGCGTATTTTTAACGTCTTGTACTTTGCTCTCAGGAAATAAGGTTCCTAATTCTTCATAAAACACAAACGTTCCGTACGGAATTTTATGCGTTTCATTATATGTTTTTGTCCAGTTAATTGGAGGAGGAGTAGAGAATTCTATAGCAATAATACCAACGAATAGCAGTACCAAAATCCCAACGTATATTTTTAGCGTTCTACTCATTCTTTAATTGAATTTAAAAATTGAGTAAATGCATTTTTGGCTTTATTGAATTGCGGTTCGTCAATATCAAATTCACCATACCAAATATAGTTGTAGAGATACGATGTATATGAAAACTCTTCTTTTGTGACGTCATGTTCGATTTCATAATAATAGTCACTATTGGTTTTTTCTACATCATAATCTATAATTTCTGCTTTTGATAATGTTTTTAGTAACCATAAGTAATAATATCTGATGGCTAATCGGTAATTATTTTCACTTTCAGCAGTGGTGATTAAAGCTTTAAAATCGGTTTCATAAATATTGTTTTCAATATCAGTAATTGGAATAATACTTTTATCAGACGATCTGCCAAATACCCACTTTCCTTCTTTGTTAATAATAGCTTTAACAATAAAGTAGACAACTAATAAAAAGATGACTATATAAAAAATCTTCAGTACGATATCTGTAACATTAGACGCTTTTGCATCTGAATTAAGGCTAAATAAGTCTTTAAAAACATCAGATAACCATTGTTTGAAACGAGACCACCAACCAGAGTTTTCTATGGAGCGTTCGTAAATAAATTCGTCACCACTGTATTTTTCTTTAAGATTTTCATACGCTCGTTTGTCTCTAGCCTCAGTATCTGTATAAATTGAATCTTGAAGTGTTAGTGTAGTCATTTCAATAGTAGCCATATTAACAGCGTTGGAGTTGAAAGACATTCCGAAGAGAAAAAGGGTGATATATAGAAATTTAAATTTATTCACTAGAACCTATTAAGTCAATATCACTTTTGGTGTTTATATTTTCATTATCTTCTTTAAGACTGTAGAAAACCACACCTTGATTAATTTGTACAATAACATTCAAAACGCTACTGACTAAAAAGGTGAGAAGGAAAATGGCAACCATCATAATGGTCATCGATTTTTCAAGTTGTTGTGGATCAGGACTTCCATTGGGTTGCATTTCAGCTACCATATCTATGATAAAAAACACATATGGTATCATGGCTACTACATTTTGAGCAATGTAACTCATAAAATAAAAGATCCCAACGCAACCAACAGCTGGCCAAAACTTAGAACGTATAAGTTTCCAAGAGTATCCAAAACTATCCCAAATACTTTTTTTGTTTTCAAAGTACTCCATTAACGAACCTTGATATAATAAGCTTAAAGCACCTAAAACTAATGGCAATAAAAGAATTCCAATAAGAGTGATTGCAAGTATAAACATCATCAATCCAGAAATGATACTCAAAGGAATTGCGATTAAAATGCCACAAATCAAGAAGGTGAAAATCTTAGCCAAATTGGCTTTGTATTCTTTAATGATATCAGTCGTATTAAAAGATATGCCATTGTTTTTGGTATACAATTTTAGATAAATTGGTACAAAAGAATAAGATATTAATCCAGCAATTAATCCAACAGCAATAAATACGAGTAGAAGTAAAATAAAAACGCCTGCATTTTCATTCATATAGTCATCAATTGCATTTGGATTCCCATTAATAACACCTCCAAAAATAACATCAACATAAAACTTACTAAAGAAATAACCCATAACCATTAAGATTAATAGGAAAATTCCATTTATGATAAAAAAGTTTTTGTACAAATGTTTACCGTTCTGTTTTAAAAACGCAAATGTATCCTGAAAAAAAGATCCAAAATCTCTGGACTTATATAATTGCATTTTCTTTTTTGATTTTATGGTTAAGCATGAACGGGTAAATTAAATAGTAATATGAAATCAAACTCAAGGTTATTAAAATGATACCAACAGATAACCAATTAGGCATGATGTTAGAATATCTTGTCACATAGCCTTCTAAAAAACCTGCAGCAATAGTAAAAGGAAAAGTGCTAATTAAAATTTTTACTCCATTTTTTACACCCATTTTAAAAGATACCATTCTAGAATATGTTTTTGGAAACAAAATACTAGCACCTAAAATTAATCCAGCTGCACCTTCAATTACTATGGCAAAAATTTCCATAGAGCCGTGAATCCAAATGCCTCTAACGCTTTCCCAAAGCACACCTTGTTTCTGAAAGAAATACTGAAATGCACCAACCATAATTCCGTTTTTCAGCATAATGTAAGCAGTGCCTAAACCACCAAAAACACCCCAAATAAATGACGTGATACCAACGTATAAATTATTGAGTGTAATGCCAATGAAACTTCCCCAATTACTCCCGCTTTTATAAACAGCAACGGGATCTCCAGCTTCAATGTTTTCTAGACTCATATTCACATATTCATCTCCAAGTATAAGTCTTACAAAAGAATCATCATAGGCTGCAGATAAGGCTCCAATGGCAACAAAACTTAAAAATATGGCAAATGCATAGCCTATATATCGTCTGTATTCATATACAATAAGTGGCACTTCAACTTTCCAGAAATAGACAAATCGATTCGTATCTTCTCGTTTCGTTTTGTAAATTTTTTGAAAAGCTTTAGCAGCGAGGTTGTTTAAGTAAAGAATTGTTTTACTTTTGGGATAGTAAGTTTGAGCGTAAGATAAATCATTTACTAACTGAATATAAAGTGATGCAAGTTCATCAGGATTTTTAAGGTTTTTTCCAAAAATAGCCTTTTCGAAATTGAGCCATTTTTCTTTATTTTGTTTAATAAATGCGACTTCTCTCATATGCATTCAAATTAAAGCAATTAATGGTAGAGTTACAAATAAATACCACACAAAACGTTAATATAAATTTCATCGCAGCAAGCGTAGGTGAACGTATTTTAGCGTTTATAATTGATTGGATAATTAAGATCGCTTATATTGTTGTTACCTATCAAATTGTATTTAATTTACTTGAAATAGAAGCGCTTGTTGAGGATATGGATCACTGGTCTCAAATTGCCATTTATGTATCCTTTTATTTGCCTGTTGTATTTTATTCTTTGCTTTTTGAAACCCTTCTCGATGGACAAACGATTGGGAAGCGAATTATGAAAATAAAAGTCGTAAAGATTGATGGTTATCAAGCAGCTTTAGCCGATTATTTAGTGCGTTGGTTTTTTAGAATAGTAGATTTAAATATGATGTCTGGAATTGTTGCTTTAATAGCGATTGTTACAAGTAAAAAAAGTCAGCGATTAGGAGACATGACTGCTGGTACTTCAGTTATTACTTTAAAGAATAATGTCAATATAAGTCATACTATTCTTGAAGAATTAGATGATGATTATATTCCAACATATCCTAGTGTTATAAATTTGTCAGACAATGATGCTCGAATTATTAAGGAAACTTATATCAGAGCTAAAGCTTCAAGAGACTACGAAACACTTGTGAAACTTAGAAAGAAAATTGTTGAAGTTATTGAACTTAAAAACTATAATGAAAGCGATATGCAGTTTATTGATGTCATCCTCAAAGATTATAATTATTATACACAAGGCATGTAATGTTTTTTCAAATTTTAGATATTTTAGGAACTATAGCATTTGCTATTTCTGGTGTACTCATTGCACTTAATAAAAAAATGGACCCATTTGGTGTGCTTATTATTGCATTTGTAACAGCAGTAGGAGGAGGCTCGTTGCGAGATGTTTTAATTGGAATTCAGCCAGTGTCATGGATGACAAATATGACTTATGTTTATGTGATTTTTGGAGCAACTGTATTTGCGGTTTTGTTTAGAAATAAGTTGAATTATTTACGAAAATCATTGTTTTTGTTTGACACAATCGGTATTGGTTTGTATACTGTTGTTGGAATTGAAAAAGGAATTGTTGCCGATTTGCATCCTATAATCTGTATTTCATTAGGAACCATGACAGCATGTTTTGGTGGTGTTATTCGAGATATTTTGTGTAATGAAATTCCTGTGATATTCAGAAAAGAAATTTATGCTACAGCCTGTATTTTAGGTGGTTTAACTTATTTTTTACTACGTGAGTTTATGTCAGACACCAATTTCGTATTTGTTATAGCTGGTATTATTGTAATTGTAGTGCGATTATTAGCCGTAAAGTTTAGAATTAGCTTACCTAGTTTGTATAAAGATAAACCTTAAAAATGTTACCGTTTGGTTAGAAAAATAACATGTTTATAGATAATAATTTCGGATACTAAAATAGTCGTTAAGAAATAAAACAAACCTACAAATAGTAAGATTTTGAATTTCAGAGTTGAAATTTGGAAACTCTCTCAATTCAGAAAGTAATGCCGATACCATATACAAACATGTAAAAAATTGAAAACAAGGAACTGTAATTCTGATGACTTTATTTTCTATAATAGTTGGTTGATTAGAATACGTATAAGCAGATGTTTTACTATTTTATGATTTGAATTGCTTCTCTAACCTTAAAATTGTTAGGTTCATCTGATTTACATTCTTGAACCATTTCTGGAAGCTTATCAACTATAAAGTTATTATAATCTTTACAGGATTTAAAGATATTGAATTCGTCATTTTTAAAGTCCCATACGACACCCTTACCATAGGTTTTATTCGAATAAATAAGACCTCCAACCATACCTGTATTTAATACAGGGTTTACTTTCCATTTATTTCTAAAATTGACTTCAGTGTAGAGATAATTGTTACCACCAAAAATAACTCTCACAAACGAATGACTTTTACTGTTTTGTTGAGCACGATCATTTTTATTTCTGTGTTTTAATATGGTTTTGATTTGAAAAAATGTTTGTCCATTGTGAACAATAGCAAACACATTTCTAATCTTACTTCTTGATTTATCGTAAAAGAAAAAGCAATTATGCGGAAGTGAGTCTTTATGAATTCGTTTTAAATTCACAAGTTCTAATGCATTAATAGCTTCATTGTTACTTGGAGTCTTGCTTAAAAAGTCAGCTTTAGTTTCATATATGCCATCTGGGTAATTAGGATAAAATAAACTGTCTAAACTTGTTAACTTATTTTGACCTTGAGAATAACTTGTTGTTATCGCACATAAAAAACATAAAAAAAGAGATAATTTCATAAGCTGTTGAAAATAAAAATCCTACTACCTTTATTTTACTAAAGATAATAGGATTTATTTTAAAATATGAATCTATTTACTTTGTAGTAGGTACAGGAAATCCTCGATCTCGCATTAAAGCTTCAATCTTAGCATCACGACCTCTAAACAAACGATATGCTTCCGCTGGATCCATAGCATTTCTAGGCGCAAATAAATACTTCACTAATTTTGCTGCTAGATCTTTATCGTAAAACCCTCCAGGAGCTTCAGCAAATGCTTCAGAAGCATCAGCAGTCAACACATCTGCCCACATATAACCATAGTAAGCTGTTGCATAACCTTCACCTGAAAATACGTGACCAAAGTGTGGTGTTCTGTGACGCATTGGTAATTCTTTAGGCATATTAAGTTCTGCTAACGCCTCACGCTCAAATTTGTCTATATCTATATTTGTGGGATCTGCTAAATGTAATTTCATATCCATTAATGCAGATGCTAAATATTCAGTAGTTCCAAAACCTTGGTTGAATGTTGATGCTTTTTTGATCTTAGCAACCAACGACGCTGGAATTGGTTCACCTGTTTTGTTGTGGACTAAAAACTGATTAATGACTTCATCAGTTGATAACCAGCGCTCTAATAATTGCGATTGAAATTCAGTATAATCTCTAACACCTCCATTTAAAGTTGGGTATTTGACATTAGCAGAGAAGAAGTGTAACGCATGTCCGAATTCATGGAAAAACGTAGTAGCATCATCCCAAGATACTAATACAGCTTCACCAGGAGCAGGCTTCACAAAATTTGAATTGTTAGAGGCTAGCACATTAGTTTCACCTTCAAAAGAGGTAAAGCTTCTGTAAGTTGTAGCCCAAGCTCCAGAACGTTTTCCTTCTCTTGCATAAGGATCTAAATACCATAAACCAATATGTTTCCCTGAATCTTTATCTGTCACTTCCCAAACCTTTACATCTTCATGAAATACAGGAACTTTTCCTTCTTCAACTGGTGTAAATGCAAAGTTGAATAATTCACCAGCAGTATAAAATAAGGCTTGAGTTAATTTATCTAATTGAAGATATTGTTTGACTTCATCACTATCTAAATCGTACTTTTTCTTACGCACTTTTTCAGCATAAAATCTGTAATCCCAAGGTTCGATTGTAATATTATCACCATTTTCATTGGCAACTGTTTGCATATCTGCAACTTCTTCAGCAACACGACCAATAGCAGCTGGCCAAACAGCATTCATTAATTCCATAGCATTTTCTGGCGTTTTTGCCATGCGATCTTGTAAACGCCATTGTGCATAATTGTCATAACCTAAAAGCTCAACACGTTCTCTACGCAGTTTAAGAATTTGAGCAATTAGGGCGTTATTGTCATATTCATCTCCATTATCTCCACGAGAATAATAGTTAGTCCACACTTGTTTACGTAATTCACGTTCGGTAGAATACGTTAAAAATGGATCCATTGAAGAACGTGTGTTTGTAATAGCGTATTTGCCTTCTTGACCTTTATCAGTCGCTATTTTTGCTGCTGATTTTACAAACCCTTCAGCAAGACCGCTCAATTGATCTTTTGTTAAATAGGTCACATAGTTTTCTTCATCATGTAAAACGTGGTCAGAAAAATCGTTATATAAACTAGAAAGTTCTTTGTTAATAGCAGCATAACGCTCTTTTTTAGCAGCATCTAAATTTGCGCCATTCATTTCGAAACTCTTATACGTTAAATCTACAACACGTTGTGCTTCTGCTTCTAAAGGTGTTTTTTGAGAGGCATCATAAACCGTTTTAATACGTTGGAATAATTTTGAATTCTGAGATATTTTAGAACTGAAGTCAGATAATTTCGGAGCTAACTCACCTTGAATTTTTCTAAACTCAGGAGACGACATATTGCTGCTCAAAATGCCATAATATGTAAAGACATCGTTTAAGGTTTTTCCTGAAGCTTCCATAGCCACAATCGTGTTTTCAAACGTTGCAGGTTCAGTATTGTTAGCAATCGCATCAATATCGGCAAGATTTAATTCCATGCCTTTTTCAACTGCTTCTTTAATATCTGCTACATTCATTTTGTCGAATGCAGGTACGCCTTCATAAGGACCTGTCCATTCTTGTAACAAAACATTGTCACTCATAGTTGTTGTTTCTTCTGTGTTTTCGGATTGTTTTTCGTCTTTTTTGCAACTAGCAAAAAGTACAATACTGCATAGGAGAGCAGCTTTAATTGATTTTGAAATCATTGTGTGAATTGAATTAGTTTTAGTGTGGCTCAAGGTATTGAAAATTCCTCTTAATTTATGTTGCAGTTATGTTAAAAACTTAAGGCTTTTTGTTTTGGCGATATGCGTGAAGTGAAATTTTAGTTTTGCGATTAGTATCGAATCTATTTTAGATTTTTTTTCAACAGCCAACAGCTATTCTAAAATTTCAACACGTTTTATATATACATTTTGTAACGGCCAATCGCCATCATCAGTTTCTACTTTAGCAATTTTGTCGGCTACATCTAATCCGTTTATTACTTTTCCGAAGATGGTATAATCACCATCTAATTGATGGACATCTCTTAGTGTAATAAAAAACTCATAAGGTGATGCTAATTTATGCGGATTTTCAATATCACTACTTGGCATAGAAATCACACCACGATCATGTTTGAAGCCACGTTTAGTATCTGTTGGAAGTAAATACTTGCCAATATTTTTTCGTTTTCGCATCACATCTCTATCGTCTGTACTGCCACCTTGAACAATATAATTTTCGATTACACGATAGAATTGCGTATCAGTAAAATAGCCTTGTTTTGTTAAGTAAATGAAGTTTGCACGATGGAATTTAGTTTCGTTAAACAACAAAATATCAATGTTTCCAAAATCGGTAACTAGTCGGACTTTAGTTTCTTTGTGTAGTTTTTCATACTGAAGAAAGAATTCCATGGCATTTTTTTCGGTGAGTAGAGGGTATTCGCGTTCTGGAGTTCTTTGTAGAGTGTCTTTTGGTTTAGAAGTAACTATTAATGAATCTGAAGTGTTTGTATTTGTTTTTATTTCATTGGTTTGCTCTTTGCAACTAATGAATAGAAAGAAGATGCTCAGAATACATAGGTATTTCATTATGTTTTTTTTCAAAAATAGAAAAAGCTGATTAGATAGGCTAATCAGCTTTTTTTTGTTTAAAGATCAATACTTATTTTTTGACGATTTGTTTGGTTATGATTTTGCCGGTTTTTAAAGTGATTCTTAAGAAATACATTCCTGAAGGAAGATTCTCTAAATTCAAAGTTGTTTTTAAAGCATTTTTATTATCAATTGATGCGTCAATATAAGTTCTGCCAATATGATTTGATACAACTAATTGATTCATTGGTTCTAGACTTGCAATAGTGATTTTAGATTTTGTTGGGTTTGGGTAGGCTTTTATGATTTTTATATCAACAAGTAATTTGGTTTTGTCAATTTCTTTTTTATTATAATTTTCATTTTGATGCATTCTATTTAAAGGTTCATTAGTGCATCCTTCAATTTTAGCTAGAAAATTTGAACCAGCTTTTGCATGAAAACTAAAACTTTGATTACCTCTATAAGTAGCTTTTAAAAGTATTTTATTTCCTGCTGAATATGTGACATTTGCATTGTTTTCAATTCTGCTATAAGAAGTTATGTTATTTGAAACTTCATTTAAAATTGTGTTTCCGCCATCAATAATAATTATAATATTCAAATTTTCTAAACACTCCTCTGGTGTAGTAAAACTCGCAATAGAACTCCAAATACCATATACGTCATTATCACAACGCGTTCTAACACGCCATTCATATGTTGTTTCATCTTGTAGATTGTTTAATGTAAATGTCGTGTCTAAGTTATTACTTGCGTCATTCCAATTGTTTGAACTACTTTGCTTGTATTGTGAATGATATCCATTATTACCTGATACATCTGTCCAACTAATTTCTGCGCTGTTATAATAAATATTTGAACTTGTAAGTGTTGTAGGTGGATTTAAATTACAAACTTCTTCTAAAGTTGAAAATGTTTCAGTTGCACTCCAATTGCCATATTCACCATTTGAGCATTTTGTTCTGATTCTGTAGAAATAAGAGGTGTTATCTTGCAGGTTTGAAATATTGTAATTAGTTGCACCACTTGATAAACTAACAATTGTAGGAGTATTATTAGAGTTACTTACATTATAAAGAAGTGTATAACCATTGTTACTAGAAACTGGATCCCAATTCAAGGAAGCGGAATTGATTGTTATATTAGATATTATTCTGTTTGTTGGAGGATCTAATAAACATGGATCAGGCACTGGACACCCACCATTCGAAGCTGGTCCTGCTTCATTTGGACAATTATCTTGATTATCTGGCACACCATCTCCATCACTATCTGTGTTTTCATCTGTATAGACTTCAATGTTATAGTATCCGCTAGTGTGTTTAGACCCTCCAGAGGTCATGAATTCAGCGTACAATTTTCCTCCAGTTGGATTAAAATCACTTGCATATAATGTGATATCTCTAGATGAAACGAAAAATGTAGTACCACTAAAAATTGTTTCAGTACCACCGCGTTGTATAGGGTTACTTGAACCGGTTTCTTTGGTGTATATTTTTAGAGTGCCTTCAAATCCATTTGGATTATCAACATTTACAGCAAATTGAATTCTAGAATTTTGACCTGATTCAATTTCAATAATGCCTCCTAATGGAATTATAGTTCCATTATCGTATTGCATACTATAGACTGTTACAGATTGAGCTATAGCATAGTTAGATATTAATAATATTAATGCAAATAAAAGTTTTTGAACATGCTTCATAATAAATAGTATTTTAAACAAAAGCCAATTCAATAATTTGAATTGGCTTATTAGTTATTGTTATTTTAAGATTATTGTCTTGAATTCAATACTACCATCTTCTAAAGTGATTTTTAAAATATAATAGCCTCTTGAATGATTGTATACACTGAAAGAATATTTATAAGTATTAATATTTTCAAAGCTTTCTAGTTTATTTCCATAAATGTTTAGCAACTGTAAACTAAGTATTTTAGATTCTTTTGAAGTTATATTTAAAATATTGCTAGCAGGATTTGGATGAACTTTGATTTTATCTAAATCCTCGAATTTTTGCCCTATTCTTTGACTACTAGGAGGAATTATAGCTGGTTCACAAGGAATAATTCTTGCGATAAAACTTCCTTGACCAGTTATGTTTTGTGCCTGAAATTCAGGGACAAGTCTTATTGAGTGACTAGCTTGATATAAAGATATTGCTCCATTTTCAACAGTATTGCTCGCAATAATATCAATATAGGAGTCATAATTTTCTGTGATACCATTTGGTATATTATCATCCGGACTTTCTAGAACAATTTCTGGAATGAAATTTTCACAAGGAGCAGTTGGAATACAATCATTGAAGGTTACAAAGGGCGGATTATTCTCATCAGATCCATCTGCAATTAAACACCAATCTGTCCAATCTCCACAATTGGTTCGAATTCGCCATCTAAAACATTTTCCTCCCAAAGTATGAACAACATTAACTAAATCTATGCAATTAGCGCTTTGAGTATAGCTTACAAACGATGGGTTTGAACTTGAACCAGCACCATTTGGACATGTTTCTTGAGAAATGAACTCTATTTCATAATCATCATCTGAAATATCGTCCCAGCATAAATCAGTATTATTAATAAACTCTCCAGTAACTATATCACAAGGGGCTGAACAATTATCAAAGTTTATTAATCCTCCAGATGCCGTAATCTGTGATAGGGTATTACAATTTGAATCATTATTTAAAATTACATCGAACGAATATTGTCCAGATGGAGTAGCTCCAAAATCTGATAAATTGACATTAAAGCAATAATTATTTCCTGTTATAACAGGATTAACATAAGTGCTTATGGTATTTACAACTATGTCATCTCTGACATCTAAAGTAAGAGTGGTGAAATTTGTTCCTGTTGGCAATTCAAATGTGCCACATACTTCAATGTTTGAATCTGGACAATCAATATTAATAGGATCAATAATTAAATCTCCCCAGGTTGGAGAACATGAAACACCGCAAATATTGTCAATATATACTGTGCTGAAATGACCTCGGTATTCACAATCAGAAACTGAAAATTCTAGTGTAACATCTCGACCAATAAGGTTAGATGTGTTTATTCTTTCACAAATCCAGTCTGGTGTATACGTTAAAGTATTATTACCATAAGTATTATCAGCTAGCTGTATAAATCTACAGTCGTTATTGATTGTTAAGAGGCAATTAGTAGATAAAATTTCTCCAGTAATATTATCAATTAATCGGTATCTGAAATACGCCCTATTATGTGAATTATTAGTATGACCAAGGTATAAAAAACTGAATTCAATTTGATCTTCATTTATTATAAAATTTCTTGAAACGGATGTTCTATTTCCAATTTGAGAATCAGGGAAATCTATAGGTGTTGGATTTATTTTTAATGATCTAGATCCAGAAAACACTCTATTTACTGAGATACCTAAACTAGCTAAAAGTGGCTCATCTCCAGGCGAAACTAGAGAGGCAAGTGCGTTAAAATTATCTAATCCTACAGGTTGAAAAGCAACTAGGTTATCATCTGTTCCTGTACAACCTGGATTCAAATGATTAGTTGTATTTCTTTCAGTAAAAGTATAATTTGCATATCCACCTTCAAAATCACCATTTATGCATGATTGTCTAAATTCAATAGGTAATTCTAAGGGTTGAAAAAAGACCAAGTCATTCGGTTTATTTTGAAAATACTTTTGTTTAAGTTTTATCTTTTTTGCTTCTAGCAAAACGCTTTCTAAATCAATTCCTGTAATTGGTTTTGATGTGCCATCATGAATATTGTAAAGGTCATCTGCAATGGTATTCTTTTCATTTTGGCTTAGTTCATAATTAGGTAGATTAGTTTTAATAAAGATGTCAATAAGCTTGTTTATTGAATCGGCTTTGGCTAAACGTATTTCTTCTAATTCTATATAGTTTTTATTTTTTGCTTGCGCATTTATTGTTAAAGAATTAAATACAATTAAGGCGAGAGTGATTATGGGTATTGCAATTCTCATAGTTTAGAATTTTATTAATTGGAGTATAGAAATAAGACTTACTTTTCTGTTTAAAAAAAGCAATGGAAATCCTACCTTAAGCTTTATATAGCTTAAGTAAAAGGGTCGGAATTTAAATTTGAAATGAAAAGGCTGACAAATCAAATGAAATGTTAATCAGCCTTTTTTAAACGTGAGATAATTGATCTAATGAATAGATCTAAGCTTAATTTTTTAACTCAGCTTCTAAAGCTTTGATTCGCTTTTCTTGCTCAATTGTATATAGCGTTAGTTCTTCAACCTTTTGCAATAGGATAGTAGTCATGTCCTTTAGTTGCATGCCGTTTTCTTTAACTTCTTCAGCTGAAGGTATTTCTGGTAAATGGTGATTTGCTTTCGTATATACTTCAATTTCTTCTAATGTAAGCATGTTGTAATCACTTTTTAACTCTGATACTCCAGTATAATACTTTTGAAACACATAATCAGGAAATACATTTTGAACAACTTCTATTTCTTCACATAAGATTTTACCTTCAACAAGCAATCGTGAATCACTATTATTTTGAGCGAAGTCAACAGTGCCAATACCAACTACACCATTTGATGTAATAGACATGCTGGTATTCCAAGTGGTAGAATTATGTCTAGATTCAAAATTTAACAATGTCATTCCTCCTGGATCACCTGAAACAATTCTATGTCCAAATCCATTTCCCCATGGAGAAGTAGGCCATTCTATAAATCTATTTGGGCCTGAGTTCATATCAATTGATGCTATGGGATTAGAAGTGTTTGTTGGGAAAATTTGTGAGAATGCTAATGTGCAAATAAAAAATGTAGGAATAAAAAGCAGTAATTTTTTCATAATGTTAAAATTTTAAATTGTTTGTGAAATTGTTTATTGTTTAATGATATGTTTATTGATAACTTCTCCATTTTTACTGTATAATTTTAGGAGATGTAATCCAGAACTGAGTTGACTTAGATTTATACTATAATTATTAGATCCATCAAGATCTTTTGTTACTAAAAGTCGCCCTTCAATGCTGTATACTTCGTAGCTATTTAAATTTGAGGCTGTATAAGTAATTGACAGTTTAGAAGATACTGGATTGGGATAAATCTTAAGATCACTAAGTAATACCTTTGTATTAACAAGGTTTGGATTTGAATATCTTCCTCCACCTACTGGTTTACCTCCAGTTCCTGATTTTGTTCGACCTCCAGCTCTACTTCCTTCAGTATTATCGTATGGTACAAGTCTAACTTTTGAATATCCAGGTATGTACTTTACCGAATTGTACCTAGAGTAAATTAAGCCATAAAAAATTGTGCCTTCTGGACCTTCAGATGAAGTGGATGTAACAATTATTGTTTCATCACATTCTTTATCTACTTCGCCAACACCATGAAAGTCTTCCTGACATTCTGCAATGGGTTGTTGAGAGTAAGAATTGTAATTAATGCCTATTGCAAATAAGAAAATGAGTTTGATAAAGTGTTTTTGTTGTTGTTTCATAATAGCGTAAATTTAGTAGTATTGATAAAGCAAAAAAATACCATAATTATGGTATTTTTACAATTAGCCATAAATATATTAAATTGATTAAAGTAAAATTCATAGTCTTTATTTTTTGTTTTCAATTAATTACACCGTTGATTAATGCTCAAAGTGTAAAGGAAATCAATGAGTTAAATACTCTATTTGAAACAACTATTTTTTACAATTTAAAAGGAGCTCAGGAATTAGCATCTCAAGCAGTTCAAAAAAGTGAAGTATTGCAGGATGAAGAACTTTTGCTGTCCTCATACACTAATTTAAGCTTAATATATTTTCGTCAAAAACAAAACGATTCTTCATTGGTTTATGCTCAGAAGGCATTCGATTTATCAATTAAGTTACAAGATTTTCAGAAACAAGCAATCCTTTATAATCGGATAGGTGCAGTAGAACGAAGAAAAGGAAATTATTCAGAGTCACATAAACACTTTGAAAAAGGATATCAAATCGCAAAGGATAAAAACTATGTTGAACAAATGTGTAGTATTCACATCAATTTAGCGTGGTTGTATAGAATAAGAGGAGATGAAAATAAATTTTTAGAAGAACTCGAAAATTCTATAAAACTTAGTAAAGCAAATAATTTAAAAATTAGATTGGGTGATAGTTACAATTTAAAAGGGATTTCACTTTTTACTAAAAATAGAGATAGTTCAATTTATTATTATAAGAAAGCAATAGATTTATTTAAGGAAACAAGACAGAGACATTATGAAGGTCTGGTGTATGCTAATCTTGGAGATGTTTATTTAAATGCTGGCCAATATGATTTAGCGTTAGAAAGTTTAGAGTTATGCGAATCAATTGCTTTAGAGGTTAATAACATGGCTTCTTTGTATTATGTCAATTTATCATTAGGAATCTATAATTATAATTTGGATGATTTTAGTAAATGTGTTTCAAAATATGAGAAAGCTATTAATGAATATGGTAAATATGTGGATGAAAATGCAATTTCATTAGGTTACTGGTATCTTTCAGAAGGTTATTATTTTAACAAACAGTTTAAAAAAGCGTTTGATGTTCAGGAGCAGTATATAGAATTAAATGAGAGATTATTAAATGCTCAGAAAACTAAAGAATTTGACGAAATAAGAACAAAGTATGAAGTTGAAAAAAAGGATAGTCAGATTGAGTTGTTGGAAAAAGAAAAAGAACTTTCAGAAGCAAAGAGAAAAAGTATTTTAATTGGAGGCATATTAATTACGGTTGCATTAAGTCTATTGCTGTTGTATTATAGAAACAGGATTAAAACTCAACGTATAATTAGAGAACAAGAAAGAGAACATGCAAAGAAAGAACAAGAAATAGTTCAAGTTAAGGCTTTAATTGAAGGACAAGATAAAGAACGCCATCGCATAGCTAAAGAATTGCACGATGGTTTAGGAGGTCAATTAGCAAGTGTAAATTTGACACTTTCTGAAGTAAATTCAGAATTACAAAATCCAAGTATTAATAATATCAGTGAAAAGGTCTCAGATATTTTTCGAGATTTAAGAGTTTTATCTCACAACTTAAGTGCTAACTATTTTGATGAAAAGGTCTTTGATGAATTACTGGTAGAATTAAAACAGCAATATGAATCTTTAAATGCTTTTGAAATTACAATCTCTATTTTTCCTGAACAATGTTTAAATGATTTGGATGTAGACCTAAGACATAATTTATATAGAATTTTTCAAGAGTTATTTAATAATGCTCTGAAGCATTCTAATTGTAATGCTGTTGAGCTTTCAATAAATAAGCACAATGATTCAATCATAGTTATTTTTGAAGACGATGGCATTGGTTTTGATAGATATTTGGATAAGGAAGGAATTGGATTAGCAAATATAAATGAACGTTCAAAATCGATTAATGGTCAATTGGTAATTGATTCACAAAAAGGAAAAGGAACACAAGTAACACTAGAAATCCCTATTTGATATGCAAAACATAAATATTGTATTGGTTGATGATCATAAGATGTTTCTTGAAGGCATTTCCTCTGTGCTTCAAAAGCAAAGTCATATTAATATTAAAGGTGTTTTTGATTCCGCTATATTAGCAATTGAATTTATTGAAACAAATGATGTCGATTTATTAATTACAGATATTTCAATGCCAGAAATTAACGGACTAGAACTCATTAAAGCAGTTAAAAAAAATAAGCCAGACTTGAAGATTCTTGTTATTAGTATGTTTAAACAAATTCAATCTTTTAATAATATTAATGGTTATTTATTAAAAGAAACAAGTCATGAAATATTATTAAAAGCAATTACGACCATTGTAATAGAAGAGAAATCGTATTACTATAAAGACTTTGTAAAAAGAACTGATGAATTAGAGTTTAAAAAGCATTTATTAACTAAAAGAGAAAAAGAGATTATTAAACTAATTGCAAATGAATATTCAACAGATGAGATTGCAAAACAGTTATTTTTAAGTAAACATACTGTTGAAGCTCATAAGAAAAATATTTTTTTAAAATTACAAGTTCATAATGCTGCTGGATTAGTTAAGAAAGCTGCTTATCTTGGATATTTATAATGTTCAAAAAAATCTTTTTCCGTATCCGTTTTGTGATGAGTTTGATTATCTTAACATATTAAATAATTTGTTAATCACTCTTAAATGAATTTCAATACATTTTTAAAATCAATATCAAAAATAAAAAATATAGAACTTCCAGGAGAAGCTTCTCAGATTAAAATGTCTCCTCCATATCGTTTGGAGCTAATGGAACGCAACAGGGAATTGATGAAAACAGCTAAACAAGCTGCAGTATTAGCCCTGTTTTATCCAAATGAGAATAATGAGACGTATCTCATTTTAATTTTAAGAAAAACCTATAAAGGCGTTCATTCGGCACAAGTAGGATTTCCTGGTGGGAAATTAGAAGAAAATGATTCAGATTTAAAGATGACCGCTCTGCGAGAAACCTATGAAGAGGTTGGTGTTCAAGTTGAAAACGTAAAAGTGTTAAAACAAATGACACCAATGTATATTCCACCAAGTAATTTTACGGTACATCCTTTTTTTGGCATCACTCAAAGCACACCGAGTTTTATCAAACAAGACTCTGAAGTCGAAGATCTTATTGAAGTTTCGCTTTCTCATTTTTTAGATGAATCTATTGTTATTAAAACCTCTGTGCCTACATCTTATGAAGTAAATATTGAGGTGCCCGCTTTTAAACTTAATGATCATGTGGTTTGGGGAGCAACAGCAATGATGCTAAGTGAAGTAAAAGACTTGTTAAAAAAGGTGCTGTAAGGTTGAGTTTTTTGTAAGTTTGTTTTTCCGCTTAATAACAATTACTTAATGGGATTATTTAAAAGAAACCCTTTTGGGCATATACTTTTTGTAAAAAAATGGCTAATCAGAATCTTAGGAGCACTAACTCACCGAAGATTTAGAGGTTTTAATGAACTTCAAATTGAAGGTTCTGATGTTATTAAAAATCTTCCTGACACTAATGTGCTTTTTATAGCCAATCATCAAACGTATTTTGCTGATGTAATTGCTATGTTTCATGTGTTTAATGCGAGTCTTAGCGGACGATTAGATAGCATTAAAAATGTTGGTTATTTATGGAACCCTAAACTGAATTTGTACTACGTAGCTGCTAAAGAAACAATGAAATCAGGATTGTTACCTAAAATTTTAGCCTATGTTGGTTCAATAAGTATAGAACGTACTTGGAGATCTGAAGGTAAAGATGTGAACCGTCAAGTTAAAATGAGCGATATTTCTAGTATAGGAAAAGCTTTAGACGATGGTTGGGTCATAACATTTCCGCAAGGCACAACTACACCATTTAAACCAATTCGTAAAGGAACTGCACATATTATTAAAAAGTATCAACCTATTGTGGTGCCTATTGTTATTGATGGTTTTAGGCGTTCATTCGATAAAAAAGGATTACGTGTTAAAAAGAAAAATGTCTACCAATCATTTGAAATAAAAGCACCTTTACAAATCGATTATGAAAATGAAAGTATCGCAGATATCGTTGAGAAAATTGAGTATGCTATTGAGCAGCATCCATCGTTCCTAAAAGTAATTCCTCAAGAAGAACTATTAGAAAAAGAACGACTTAATCAAGAACTTCGCGATTGGTAATTTAAACTTCTAGTTTTTTTAATTCGTAGTAATTTCTATTCAAACGTTTTAATAGTATACCATAAATAAGCCAATAAAATAAAAGCAATACGCTAATAGCGATTACTAATCCAATTATGGTTACTAAAGCAATACTTGCATAATACTTAAACAATTCACCATTAGCTTGAGCTGTTTCTAAAAGTACTCTAGAATCCTCGTCGCTTTTTAAAGCATATGGCATCATATAGGATACACCAATAACTAATACCAATAAATTAAAAAACACATATTGCTTTACAGTACGCCTTGTTTTTAAAATATTTTCCATTAGTACTTTTGCATTGTCAGTTGTATTAATGGTTTTGTAATTAATATAAAATCTGTAAAAGAAATAGGCTAAAATTGCATAGGAGAAAATTGATATGGCAATAAAACCAGCATTTTTTTCCATGCCATCAAGTTCTAAATTAAATCCTGAGGCTTTCAACCCAAAGGAAATAAATACCCAAAACACAAATTCCAGGATACTTATTATAAATATCCATTTGACAATAGAAGACGATTTACTAAGTATCATATTATAGATTTCCTTATATGATAATTTAGGATATACTTTGTCCTCGTTTTTCCAGTCTTTTTTTAATAATTCTAATTCATCCATATTATTACGGATTTAATATTGTTCTTAATTTTTTCTTTACCCTATTCATTTTTACACGAGCATTAACTTCTGTAATACCAAGGGTTTCACTTATTTCGCTATAATTTTTGTCTTCGAGATATAAAAACACCAATGCTTTTTCAATGTCATTAAGTTGATGAACGGCTTTATATAACAGTTTTAATTGCTGTTCTTCAGTGTCGTCATATGGTACAGATTTTATTTTAAACTGAACACTTTCAAATTCTTGTGTTTTTATGCTTCGTTTTGACTTTCGGTAGAGTGTAATTGCCGTATTTAAACCAACACGATACATCCAAGTACTAAACTTAGCATCACCTCGAAACTTAGGATATGCTTTCCATAATTGTATAGTTATCTCTTGAAACAAATCATTGTGAGCATCTTGATTATTAGTATATAATCTACAGACTTTATGCACAATGTTTTGGTGTTTTTCGAGTAATTCAACAAAACTATGTTCTAATGCTTTATCCAAATTTTTATCGGTTAGTTACCTATATGTAGGCTTTTGTTTTAAAATGTTACAATATGTATTAAGTAATACTTCAAAAGTAAGATTTTGGATGACCTAAATCGTATCTTTGTAAGGATAGTTTTAATAAAAACTTATGAATATCCCAGAATCAACTTTACCTCGAGTTGTAATCATAGGAGGTGGATTTGCAGGTGTTAGACTTGCAAAGTCTCTAGCAAATAAAAGTGTACAAGTCGTTCTTATTGACAAACGCAATTATCATACGTTTCAACCGCTTCTTTATCAGGTTTCTAGTTCAGGATTAGAACCCGATTCGATAGCCTATCCGCTTCGAAAAATAATAAAAAAGCATAAAACTACGTTTTTTAGATTGGCAGAAGTTGAACACATTCAGCCAGAAAAAAATAGGATAAAAACGTCCATTGGGAATCTCCAATTTGACTATCTGGTTATTGCTACTGGTACAATAACTAATTTCTTCGGAAATGATGCTATAAAAACACATAGTATGCCAATGAAAAGTGTTCCTCAAGCGCTTAATATTAGAAGTCTAATTCTACAAAATTTTGAGAAAGCTGCAATTGCTGATACCAGACAAGAACGAGACGCTTTTTTGAATTTTGTCATTGTTGGTGGTGGACCAACAGGAGTAGAGCTTGCTGGAGCAATAGCAGAACTTAAAAACAATATTCTTCCTAGAGATTATAAAGATTTAAATCCTCAAGATATGCACATTCATTTGCTTGAAGGCGCAAATCGAGTATTGCCTCCAATGAGTGAACATGCTTCTAAACAAGCTGAGAAATTTTTAACGAATTTAGGAGTAAAAGTGCATTGCAATACGTTTGTTAAAAATTACGATGGCACACAAGTGACTACCAATTCGGATCTTGAGTTTCAATCCGAAACTTTAATTTGGGCTGCTGGTGTTACTGGAGCACCAATTCAAGGTTTAAATGCTAATGTTTTATTAGAGAAAATCAATCGCTATTCTGTAAATAGGTTCAATCAAATTGAAGGTTATGATACAATTTTTGCTGTTGGAGATATTGCTTTAATGACAACTGATGTATATCCTAAAGGTCATCCGCAAGTTGCCCAACCTGCCATACAGCAAGGTAAATTGTTAGGTGAGAATATTTTAAGGCTTATCAATAATAAACCAATGCAACCGTTTTCTTATAAAGACAAAGGCTCTATGGCTACTATTGGTAGAAATAAAGCTGTTGTCGATTTAAAACACTTTAAGTTTGGAGGTTTTTTCGCGTGGTTTGTTTGGATGTTTATTCACCTAATGTCGTTGGTTGGTTTCAGAAATAGAGTTATAGTGTTCTTTAATTGGACCTATAACTATATCAATTTCGATAAAGCAGCTCGTTTAATTATTAGGCCTTTTAAAAAATAATTTTGGCGTTCCCTTCGGTCAGGCTGTCCACTATATCTTTTTTGTAAGCGACTTTCAATTCAGTCGAAAACCTTTTAATAAAACAAAAAAGGATGCCGTTTCCATCCTTAACGCGAATTTGAAGGTAGTTTCAAAATTCCGATAACGATACAATATTGTGCCAAAGCATAGGTTAGCATAATGCTAATCGAACTTAAAGTAAGTGGTTGGTAAAATTTATCTAAAGCTAGAATGCTATCAGAAATCATAAATAAAATAGCGCCAATAAACACCCAATTATAACTTATAGTATTATTTAACTTCTGTCTTAGATATGCAGAAGTAGACATGCTCAAAATAACAAACATATATACAATTACTGGTAGTAATAAATCTCCTAAACCATCTTTCAGTATATAAAATAAAAGAGCAGCATAACCAAGCATTATAAGAATGAAGCCAAGCGGCTTTTTATGTGTATTCCTTTGTTTTAAAAAGACTAAAACATACATCACATGTGCTAATAAAAATGAAGCTAAACCAATTATAAAATATATTGGCTTTATCGCATCAAATAATAAAGCTACGTCACCAACTAATGAAAAAACAAGAGCTAATATCATTAGTGTTTTTGTGGTTTTGTTTAAGTGTTGACTTTGAGTAACAAAAAACAGAAGAAGCGATATTACAATTAAAGGCTTTGTGAAATAATGTAAAGTTGCTAAGCTTTCAAAAGTACCACATATCAATTCGATACTGACAATAATGGCATAAATTCCAGTAAATCTTTGCTCGATTTTAGAGTACATTTAATCTTCGTTTTTGTAAAAATATGCAATTCATCATTCAATTTTAACAATTCGGTCAATTAGAATTTCAAAAACATAGCAAAAGCGTCAAGTTTGTACCATCAATTAATCAACGAACAATTTAATACAATCAACCATGAAAATTTCAACACTCATTTTAGCAGTCTTAATCACAACGTTGTCTTTTGCGCAAACTACAATTAGTGGTAAAGTAACCGATAATAAAAACCAACCAATCTTTGGAGCAAATGTGTATTTAGATGGTACTTATGATGGCGCAACAAGCAACGATGTAGGTGAATTTTCTTTTGAAACTTCAGAAACAGGCACGCAAGCACTAATTATTTCCTATTTATCATATGAAACAAAAACAATAGCTGGAGATGTTTCTACACTTAATAATCTTCAAATTAAATTAAGAGAAGATGTTAATGCTTTAGATACAGTAGTAATTTCTGCAGGAACTTTTGAAGCTAATGATAATAGTAAAGTATCTGTTTTAAAGCCCTTAGATGTCGTAACTACAGCAAGTGCAGTTGGAGATTTCGTTGGTGCATTGCAAACATTGCCTGGAACATCAACAGTTGCTGAAGATGGACGGTTATTTGTTAGAGGAGGAGATGCGAGTGAAACACAAATTTTTATCGATGGTATTCGCGTATTTACACCTTACTCACCAACCGCTAATAATATTCCAACACGAGGTCGTTACTCACCATTTTTGTTTGATGGAATTACTTTCTCTACTGGTGGCTATTCTGCCGAATATGGAAACGCATTATCTAGCGTATTATTATTAAGTACAATTGATGAGCCAGACCAAGAAAAAACAGATATTGGTATAATGAGTGTAGGTGGAAGCTTAGGTCATACTGAAAAATGGGAAAACACCTCTTTAAGTGTTAATGCATCCTATATTAATTTAGCGCCTTACATTGCTTTATTTCCAGATAGGAACGATTGGAAAAAGCCATATGAAGGTGCTCAAGGTGAAGCTGTTTTTCGCCAGAAATTTGAAACAGGAATGCTTAAATTCTATGCTGCTTTTGATACATCTAGTTTTGATTTGATTCAAGAAGATATTAATGATTCAAATGGTGTGCGTTTTAATTTAAATAATAAAAATTTCTATACTAATGCGTCTTATCAAGGGGTTTTAGGAAATAATTGGTCCATGCAAACAGGTTTGAGTTATACTATTGCTAAAACTGATATTGGCATTAATAACATGCTTGATGTTGGCGATAGCGAAAATTCTGCACATGCAAAACTGAAACTTAAGAAACGTTTTAATAGTAGATTTAAATTGAGTTTTGGTCTGGAACATTTTACTACTGATTTTGATGAAGCCATAAAATCTGATGAGTTTACTGGTAGTTATGGATTTACAAATAATAATTCAGCAGCTTTTGTTGAATCGGATATCATCTTTAATAAAAATTTAGCGTTAAAAGTAGGCGTGAGAGCCGATAATTATGAGCTTTCAAAAGAATTTAATGTGGCTCCTAGAGCTTCTGTAGCATTAAAAACTTCAAAAAATGGACAACTATCTGTCGCTTATGGTGATTTCTATCAAAATGCGAATAATGGGATTTTAAAATTCAATTCAAAAGTTAAAACTCAGAATACAAAGCATTACATCATGAACTATCAATATGTAAATGATGGAAAATTATTTAGAGCTGAGTTGTATCGTAAAGATTATGATAATTTGGTAAAATTTGATACTGCTTCTGAAGGATTTGATTCTACATACGATAATTCAGGTTCTGGTTTTGCTCAAGGTCTGGACATTTTTTGGAGAGATAATAAAAGTATTAAAAATACGGACTATTGGATTAGTTACTCGTATTTAGATACCGAACGTGATTATAGAAATTATCCTATCCAAGCGCAACCTAGTTTTGCTAATACTCATAATTTTTCAGCGGTTGCAAAATATTGGATCGATGATTGGAAAAGTCAAGTAGGTTTTTCATATTCATTTGCTTCAGGACGTCCTTATACCAATCCGAATACCAATGAGTTTTTAGGAGAGAAAACAAGTAGTTTTAACAGTGTGAGTTTAAATTGGGCCTATTTAATTAGTCCGCAAAAAATCATATATGCTTCTGTAAATAATGTTCTTGGTTTTAAAAATATAAATGGATACCAATATGCTAATACTCCTAATGTAAATGGAAACTTTGCGCGACGCTCATTACAGCCTGCTGCTGATCAGTTTTTCTTTGTAGGATTCTTTTGGACTATTAGCGAAAATGGAACGGATAATCAATTGGATAATTTATAATATCTATTTCCGAAAGGTGCAAACAGCATGATAATTGTCATGTTTTTCTCGGGTTTCTTGTTGTAACTTCATAGTATAAAATTTAAGAGTTATGCAAGTCAAAAAGAATCCAAACGTAGACGTCGGACGAAATAGCAGTCTCTATTTTGCTGTCGGCTTGAATTTGATGTTATTAATCACTTACCTTATGTTTGAATACAAAACATATGAGAGTGATGAAATATCAAGAGACATTGTACAAGTGGATAATTTCATTGAGGAAGACATTCCAATTGTCAATTTAGATGTGCCACCTCCACCACCTCCACCACCTCCAGCTTTGGTTCCAGATGATATCAAAGTGGTAGAAGATCAAGTTGAGGTTGAAGAAACTATTATTGAAAGTACTGAGATTGGACAAAATGATGCTATTGAAGAGCATATTGCTAGTGTTGAAGATGTTGAAGTGGAAGAAGTGGAAGAAGATATTGAAGTGCCATTTGCTGTCATCGAAAATGTTCCTGTATTTCCAGGGTGTGAAGGAGGTTCTAGACAAGAACAAATTGACTGTTTTCAAACTAAAATGCAAGAACACGTCAATAAAAACTTTAAGTATCCTGAAAGAGCACTTGAGTTGGAGATGCAAGGTAAAGTATATGTGCTTTTTGTAATTGACAAGACTGGTAGAGTAGCAAAAATTAAAACAAGAGGTCCAGATAAAATTTTAGAAAATGAAGCTGAGCGTATTATTAGTTTACTACCCAAAATGATACCAGGTAAACAAAGAGGTAGAGCTGTAAATATGCCATACAGTATACCAATACATTTTAAGTTTAGAGAAGGAAATTAAACTTTAACTAACAGAGCAATATCCTTATTAAATAAAAAATCCATCAAATATTTGATGGATTTTTTATTATAAACAAGAAGGAATTCTATTTTACTTCCATTTGATATTGCAGCCAATACTTGGTTTTTGGTTTGTGATTTGAATGGTTTTGTTTAGCATATTGTCAATAGCTAAACGTAAATCTTCTCCAGTAACAGGAATTCCATTTCCTGGTCTAGAGCTATCTAATTGTCCACGATAGACTAACTTTAAGTCAGTATCAAATACATAAAAATCTGGTGTACATGCAGCATCATAGGCTTTGGCAACGTCTTGATTTTCATCGTATAAATAAGGAAATATAAACCCTTGTTCTAGGGCATTCATTTTCATTTTACTTGGCGCATCTTCTGGGTAATTTACAGCATCATTACTAAAGATAGCAATGCAATTAATCCCTTTTGTAATATAATCTTTAGCTAATTGTGATAATTCTGAATTGATATGTTTTACAAACGGACAATGATTACAGATAAACATGATCACAGTACCATGAAGTCCTTTTGCTTCTGATAAAGAAACCATTGAATCATCAATAGTGTTTATAAGATTGAATTCTGGAGCTATCGTTCCTAATGGAAGCATATTTGAAGGTGTTAGTGCCATATTTTTTATACTTTTAAATCATGAATAATATAGTAACTTTTGAAGACTTTACAAAAGTCGATTTACGTGTTGGGACAATTATAGAGGTCAATGATTTTCCTGAAGCACGACAGCCTGCTTATCAGTTAACTATCGATTTTGGTGCTTTAGGAATTAAAAAAACCTCTGCTCAAATTACAACGCTTTATAAAAAGGAAGATTTACTTAACCGCCAAATTGTGGCTGTGGTTAACTTTCCAAAAAAGCAAATTGCAAATTTCATGAGCGAATGCTTAGTTCTTGGTGCTGTTAATGGTAAAGATGTTATACTTTTAAATCCAGAACATCAGGTTGAAAACGGGAGTATAGTATCTTGATTGTTACATTTCTTCTCTGAAAAAAATAGCGTTCATAAGTAATTTATTTGTTCCATACCAAAATGCTCTAAAGTTCGTGTTGTCAGTAAAAACAATGATGTTTCCAGAGGAATAACGTTTCACTTTAAAAGGAACAGATAGTGCTAAACTATCTAAATTTCGTTGAGAAACATAACCGCTCAATAGTGGGTTTTTAGTATACTGCAACGGATTATTATAACTTTGTTTATCTGCATTTAAAAACATGGTGTTGTTTCTAAATAATGCAATTTTATCGTTTTTATAACCGAAATTTATAGGATGAGATCGGTCTTGTTTAGCTTCAAAAATTGCGCCTCCAATAACTTGAGCGCCTCTAAAATCACCTCGTTCTTCATGAGAAATATTCTCAGCTACCAATTCAGATTTTTTAAATTTTAATTTTATTAATTCACTTCTATTAAGCCATTTCAATGCATTTCTGTAGGCAATTAGTGTTCCGCCATCTGCAGTCCATTTTTTCAAGCTTTCAGTTGCACCTGCATCAAGTGAGCCACTAGGCATAATTATCGTATTATACCGACTTAGATCTGTACGAGATAAATGTCGTGAATCTAATTTGGTAATACGCATATCATAACGTTGGTCAAATACATGCCAGATTTCTCCAGCATCATAGCTTCTAATGCCATCGCCAACAATCATGGCAACTTTTGGTTGTGATAAAGCTCTAAATTTGTTACTTCCTAAATCAATCCCTTGCGTTAAACCTGTTGCTACAGCATCGATTTTTAGGTGACTGTCTTTAGCTACTTTTTGTAGAAATTTATATAATTCTTCAGCTGATTTATTCTGATTTTGAACAGGAATTAAAATGCTTCCATAGTCGTAAGTTTTACCATTGATAGTGAATTCTTTCATGCCTACTTTAGCTCTTAACCCGTTGGCAAGAATTGCGTTTAATGCTTTTGGAGCATAGTACTCATGCCATTCCATGATATAAGCATAATTGCTTTTTGCAGAGACTAAACCATTTTTCATTTGTAAGTCTTCAACTTTTGCACCTGCATTAGTTGTTGAAATATTTTCAGCATAATCTAATCCAAATGCCAAAGGAAAAGTCCAAGCCGAAACATCATAAAACAAACTGTCTTGAAACGTTGTGCGCTTTTCAAACATGGCATTAATCAAGCGTGTGTTTTTTTGATTTTTAGGAACGACATAACTGTATCCTTTTTTAAATTGTTTTCCATTGGTTTTAAAATCACTTTTGAGCTCATGAAATTCAATTTGATGACGCTTTAATATTTCAGCTAAATGATAGGTTTTAGCTGCATCTTTTTCATCACCAAAAATGATGGCTTTTCCATTTTCTTTACTCGCTTCAACTCTTGCATTTTTGTAAAAATCATGTTGGTATTGTAAAATCTCCTTACGCAGGTGTATTCCAGCTTCTAGAGTAGATAATGCTGCAGTAAATTGATTTCGAATTGTAAAAGGGAAAGTTATAATACCATTCTCACTTTCCTGAACATGCCCACGAGAACTACCTTGTTCGAATAAGATACCAATACCACCATTAATATCAGGAAACGTAGACCCTTTTCCGTAGTAAAAGTCATCAAAGTTTTCTTCTGTATAATACAACGAACCAATTTTATCTAACGCTTTTGCATGATAATTTCCAATTGACTTAGTGAGTTTTTGATTGAGTTTTGGTGTTAGTGGATGCGTTCTAGAAGGTATTCCTGGTTGAAAAAAGAAGGTAGAATTGGTTCCCATTTCATGATGATCGGTTAGTATATTTGGTAACCATTTATGAAAGCTTTCAATACGAACTCTAGATTCTGGTAATTGTACAGGTAGCCAATCTCTATTCATATCAAACCAATAATGATTTGTTCGTCCACCTGGCCAAATTTCATCATATTCACGATCGTTTGGATCTGGATTCAAGTTTTTACTTTTATTCGTATTTGCCCAATACGCAAAACGCTGTAAACCATCAGGATTATAACAAGGGTCGAAAAGTATTACTGTATTATCTAGTAAATTAGTGACATCATCACTTTCAGCTGCAGCTAAATAATAAGCCACAAGCATCGCAGCATTTGAACCGCTAGCTTCGTTTCCGTGAATAGAAAACCCTTGATATACGACTATTGGCATATCATCTACATTTATGTTATTATTTTCTGTAGAGGCAATATGTGTAGTTCGTATGCTTTCAATGTTTGAATGGTTTTTTGGAGATGTTATGGTAAGAAGGAGTAGTGGTCTATCTTCAAAAGTTTCGCCTCTGTTTTCAATATGTATTCTATCAGAGGACTCTGCTAAAACTTGCATGTATTGAACAAGTTTGTCATGCGTAATGTGCCATTCTCCTACCTGATGACCAATAACAGATTCTGGTGTTGGAATTTTAGAATTGTACGTCGTGTTTTGAGGAAGGTAATATGATAAATCCGTTGGAGTTTGTGAATGTATTGAAAAGCAAGTTAATGCGGTGACGAGTAAAATATATCTCATAAAATTTTTAGTTGCAGTTAGAAACGTATAAAAATAAAAAAACCGCTACGAAATGTAACGGTTTAAGTATGTTTTAACAAAAGAGTAAATTATATGTCTTCAAAATTGATATCTGTAAACTTATCTGCAGAATCGGAATCACTGATAGATTCTCCGCCTTCAGCTATATCATCACTCGTTGTATTGTAATCTTCTTTTTTAAAATCTTTTTGATGTCTTTCACTAATCACTTCATTACCTTTTTCGGCAATGATATAATCGGTCATTTCTTTTAAAATCTCATTAAATTCACTAAAATCTTCTTTATAAAGATAGATTTTGTGTTTTTTATAATGAAAAGATCCGTCGTCATTTGTGAATTTCTTACTTTCTGTAATAGTTAAGTAGTAATCTCCAGCTTTAGTTGACCTTACATCAAAAAAGTAAGTTCGTCTTCCTGCTCTTAATACTTTTGAGAAAATTTCTTCTTTCTCCATCATTCCGTGATCACTCATAGCTAATTTTTGATTTTTGAGTTGTTAGTGCTTCAAAAATCTAAAAAAAAAGGATAGTAAGCAACAAATATTTATAATTCTTTTGAGCTTAGCTGTTTTAAATAAAGTTCTTGGTAGTAACCGTCAACATTAATTAAGTTTTCATGTGTTCCGCTTTGAACAATTTTCCCCTCGTCAAGTACAATAATTTTATCGGCATGTTTTGCAGAAGATACACGATGACTGACAATAATTGTAGTTTTTCCCTGTGATGCTTTTCTTAGGTTATTCAATATCTTTTCTTCAGTTTCAGTATCAACAGCAGAAAGACAATCATCAAATAACATGATTTCAGGCGCTTTTATTAATGCTCTCGCAATAGAAATACGTTGTTTTTGTCCACCAGAAAGCGTAATGCCTCGTTCTCCCAATTTAGTTTTGTAGCCATTAGTGAATTTCTTAATGTTTTTATGTACATAAGCATTTTTAGCAGCTTCAATCACTTCGGCTTCAGTAGCATCTTCTTTACCAAACATAATGTTATTTTCAATCGTGTCTGAAAACAGAAAAGCATCTTGAGGTACATAGCCAATACTGTCTCTTAAATCGTTAAGATTGAGTTGATCTATTGTTTTTCCGTCAATAGTGATATTACCTTCTTGAACATCGTAAAGTCTTCCAATCAAATCTAAAACGGTAGATTTTCCTGAACCTGTTTTTCCTAAAACAGCTAAAGTTTCTCCTTTTTTCAAAGTGAAAGAAATTTGATTCAGAGCTTTAATATTGGTGTCAGGATAGATGAAGGTCACATTGTTAAAATCAATATTTCCTTCAATCTTAGTATGTTCTAAAGTGTTGTTTTTAATCTCGGGTTCTTGTTTTAAGAACTCATTAATACGTTTTTGAGATGCTTCAGCCTGTTGTACCAAATTGGTCACCCAACCAACAGTAGCTACTGGCCAAGTGAGCATATTAACATAAAATAGGAACTCAGCAATGGTACCAATATCTTTTATTTCTCCATTAATATATTGCATGCCACCAACATAAGCGACCAAAATATTACTGATTCCAATTAATAAAATCATTGATGGAAAAAATAAAGCCTGAACTTTAGTCAAATCAATTTGTTTCTGTTTGCTTTCTTCAGAAAGGGCATTAAATGCTAGATTATTTTCGTTTTCAATACCATATGATTTAATAATAGATATGCCACTAAACGACTCCTGAGTATAGGATGAAAGTTTCGATAGATATTGCTGAACAATAGTACTTCTTTTGTTGATGATTTTACTTAATTTATAGATGATAAAAGACAAAAAAGGTAAAGGCAACATCGTGTACAGTGTGAGCTTAGGAGCAACACTTATCATATAAATTAGTGCCACAACAAATAACGTAACCATATTTACCGTGTACATAATTGCTGGACCAGTGTACATTCTTACTTTAGTAACGTCTTCACTAATCCTGTTCATTAAATCTCCAGTTCTATTTGATTTATAAAAATTTAATGATAAACGTTGGTATTGTTGATACACTTCATTTTTTAAATCATACTCAATATGACGTGAGACATTAATAATGGTTTGACGCATTAAAAAAGTAAAAAAACCAGCAATGATAGCCGCTCCAATTAAATATATAATATGGGTAGTTAATTCTTGTTTAAAAACGTCATTACTAATTTCATTATTAAAACCTTTAGAAATTGTGGTAATCGATTTCCCAATAAGCCTAGGTGTAAACACTGCAAAGATTTTTGCGAAAATTGTAATTAGAACACCAAATAGTAGACGATATCTATATTTGTAGAAGTATTTATTTATGTGTTTTAGTTCCTTCATTGAAAAAATGGAGCTTCAAGTTGTTAACAGATATATAAATTATCGTCTATATTTTTGTTAGTACTCTAATATTGATTTATTTTTGCTCGCTATTTTGTATAAACTGCAAAATAGACTTCAAACAAAAAATCGCATGACATCAGATGTTATTAGTTCTAAAGAACTTCATAAAATAGACCCTGTTTTTGGGCAATTATCTTTTGATAATCACGAACAAATCGTTTTTTGCAACGACAAAGATACTGGTTTAAAAGCAATAATTGGTATACATAGTACAGTTTTAGGACCTGCACTTGGAGGTACTAGAATGTGGAATTATAACAACGAATGGGAAGCACTTAACGATGTGTTGAGACTATCTCGTGGTATGACCTTTAAATCTGCTATTACTGGATTGAATTTAGGTGGTGGAAAAGCTGTAATTATTGGTGATGCTAAAACACAAAAAACTCCTGAACTTATGAAAAAGTTTGGTGAGTTTGTACATTCTTTAAACGGAAAGTATATCACAGCAGAAGATGTTGGAATGACTACAGCAGATATGGATTTAGTTCGTGAGGTGACGCCTTACGTTACTGGTATTTCTGAAAGTAAAGGTGGTGCAGGAAACCCTTCACCTATTACTGCATATGGTGTTTTTATGGGAATGAAAGCCGCTGCAAAATTCAAATTTGGAAGTGATGTTTTAGAAGATAAATCAGTATTTGTTCAAGGCATTGGTCATGTTGGTGAAGCTTTAGTTGAACATTTGGTTAATGAAGGTGCTAGAGTTACAATAGCAGATATTAATCAAGAACGACTAGAAGCTGTAAAGTCTAAGTATGATGTTTCCATTTATAATGGTCAGGATATTTATTCTGAAGATATGGATATTTATGCACCTTGTGCTTTAGGAGCAACAATCAATGACGATACTATCTTTAAATTAAAAGCTCAGATCATTGCTGGAGCTGCTAATAATCAATTGGCAATAGAAGATAAGCACAGTAGACAATTACAAGAACGGGGAATTGTTTATGCACCAGACTTTTTAATTAATGCAGGAGGTATTATCAATGTTTATGCAGAATTAGAAAATTATGATAAACAAGAAATTGTACGTAAAACAGAGAACATCTATAATACAACTTTAGAAATATTAGACAGAGCAAAAATGAGTCAAGTTTCTACAAATGTTGCTGCTTTAAGTATTGCAAACGAACGTATTGAAACTCGTAAGAGAGAACAGCAAAAATAATTGTTCTAACTCTTAAAATTATAGTATTTTTGCCACACGTTATTTGTAACGCCAAAACATATAATTTCTAAACGTTATTATTTAAAGTTCTTTACATGCTAAATAGAAGACATATACGAATTAAAGTCATGCAAGCACTCTATGCTTTTAAAGGAAACGAGAGTGAAGATTTAAAAGTTACTGACAAATTCCTTAATAATAGTTTGAACAGTATGTATGATCTTTATCTTAGCATAGTGTCGTTAATTATTGAGGTTCATAAAAAGGCAGAAGATCATCAAGATAAGACTCAAAAAAAGTTTTTAGCAACTAAAGCTGAAAAAAATCCAAATCTAAAATTTATTAAGAATGAAGTTCTAATGATGCTTAGTGCAAATGAAGCGCTTAAAGCAGAACTAGAGCATCGTAAAGTAAATCCTTGGTATCTTGATTTTGAATATGTAGATCTTACATTTAAGGCCATAATGGAGAGTGATCTTTATAAAGATTACATGAAAACTTCAGTATCATCTTTTAAGGAAGATAAAAACTTTGTGATTTCTATTTTTGAAGATGTCATTGCTCCAAATGACAAACTCTACGATTATTTTGAAGACAAGAAACTAACTTGGTTAGATGATATTCCAGTAGTAAATACTAGTGTTTTAAAGCTTTTAAAGAGGCTGAAACCATCGGCTTCAGAAAAACATTTTCTTCCAAAGCTATTTAAAGATGAAGATGACAGAGGTTTTGGCATTGACTTGCTTAAAAAAACCATTTTGAATCAAAGTGGTTTTAGTGCTGAAATAGCGAATAAAACTAAAAATTGGGATTCGGAAAGAATTACACAAATAGATACAGTATTAATGCAAATGGCTATTTGTGAATTTCAAAAATTCCCATCCATACCAGTTAAAGTAACTATTAACGAGTATCTCGAAATTGCTAAAGAATATTCTACACCGAAAAGCAGCAATTTCATTAACGGAATTTTAGATAAGATAGTTAAAGAATATAAAGCCGAAAATAAATTCAATAAAGTAGGTAGAGGATTACTATAAAATCCTTTAAAAATCTAGTGTTAAGGTTTGTTTATTCATCTAAAAAAATGCTAAAAAATTTTGATTCGTTGAAATAATTATTACTTTTAGGCCTTAATCAAAAAACATAAAAAAAAGTTTAATTAAAAATTATAGTAATGAAAAAAGTAATATTAGGATTAAGTGCACTTTGTATGGTAGCTTTTACATCTTGTAAAGAAGAAAATGCTGCAAGTAAAATTAATTCGGATAACGTAGCTGCTGCTGCAGAAAGAGATGCAACATCTAGTGATTTTCCAGTAATTACATTTGCTGAAGCTGAACATGATTTTGGAACTATCGTTAATGGTACTCCAGTTGAAACTATATTTAAGTATACAAATACTGGTGATTCACCTTTAGTTGTAAGTAATATTAAAAGTACTTGTGGATGTACAGTGCCAACAGATTGGAATAAAGATCCAATTGCTCCTGGTGATTCTGCTGAGTTTACTGTGAAATTTAACGGTAAAGGTAACAACCAAGTAAGCAAAAGTATTACCTTAACAACAAACACTGAAAAAGGTTCAGAAGTTGTGAAAATTAAAGCGTTTATTGAGCCAGATCCAAATGCACCAGCTAAAAAAGCAGGTTCAGCGGCAATCAAATCGGTTCAGTAATCCTAAAAGTTAAAACCTATGATGGATATACTACCTTATCTGGCTATATTTGCTGTAGCGTATTTTTTCTTGTTAGCTCCTAATTTGAAAAGAGCTAAGCAGGAAAAAAAATTCGCAGCTGAATTGAAGCGAGGTGACAAGGTGATTACTAAAAGTGGTTTACACGGTAAAGTGAGTGACTTAAATGATAAAGATAACAGCTGTGTGATTGAAACTATGGCTGGAAAAATTAAGTTTGAACGTTCTGCTATTTCTATGGAAATGAGTCAGAAATTAAACGCTCCTGTTGCTGTAAAATAAAACTTTAGTATTGAAGATATAAAAAACTCCGAAAGTTACTTTCGGAGTTTTTTTATGTGTTATTTGAAAGAGATTTTTCGATACGTTCTTAATGACAGTTTATGATATTTTCTCCTTCAGAAGGAGGACAAACTCATGAATCTTTTCTTGAAGAAAGCTTTGCTAGCAGTTCTTATACTTGTCATGTAAGCCAACACCATTTAAGATCATTGGAATGATTTTCTCTATTCTAGTTTGCTTTGTAGCTTCGCGTTTAGCGTCTGAAATATAACTGCAATATTCTCTTTGTTTACCAGGTGTAAGTGCTTTAAAACAAGTATTAATATCAGATTGAGCTTTTAAAATTTGATTTAACTCTTCTGGTATCACGACAGATTTAGTATTACGAACAGGTTTTATTTCTTTGCCTAATTTCTGATTTTCAATAGCTTCTTTTACATAAGCTAATACTGTGTTTTTATTAATGTTATCAACAGTTTTAAAACGCATTTGACGTAAGGATTTTGTTTTTTCTTGAGCATTTACCAATAGTTTATGTTCATCTTTTAGAAATACACCATTAAAAAACCAAATTCCGAAATGATTTTTAAAAGCGCCAAGTCCAACGACATTTTTTCCATTTAAATCATAAACCGGAGCGTTCCATTTTATAGATTCATTTAATTCTGTTGTATTGATGATATCTCTTAATAAATTCAACGCTTCGCCAAAATGCGAATTAGTTTCTATGTATTCTTCTACTGAATAAACTTTTTTCATTTTGAGATGTGTGCCTTGGTTTAGCTCTAAGTTAATAAAAGATAATGAACCTTATAGAAGTTAACTGAAATTTTTAGGTTCAACTTTAGTTTTATTCGTTAATTTTTTCCGAATGTGGTAGAAATGTTATCAAATTAAACAAGCGTTCAAAATATTCAGGTTGTTCGTCGTAAACAATTTTGGGCATGTGAGCTGTTAATGTATAAATATAGTCGTTGTTATAAATTTGATGATTTATAACGTGATTTAAATACTCTAAATCAGTACTTTTTACTAAAAAATCATAAGCATGATTAGCTGAAATAATATTTCTAATATAGCTTTTATTGGCCTTATAATTTTGAATTTCAGAATTAAATTGTGTTTTAACAATAGTCTTTAATTCTGCATCTTGTTTGGTTTTATTGTCAAGATAAAATTCCCAGGCATTTTTAGAATGCTTTAATTCAGTTTTTGGCTCAACAACAACGATTGAAAACGTAAGCGCAAGTTCTGGGTCATTCCCACGAAAAATGCTATGTTTTGCAGTTCCAAAATCAATTTCCCAATGGTCAGGAGCGTCGATTGAAATTAGATACTTATAGTTTGAGTAGATGTTGGTTAATGAATCAAAATGTTCTGAATGTTTAGAAAGAGATTCATCACTTTTTTGCTCTTTATAAGATTCTTTTAGGTATTTCTCTTCTTTAGTGGTTTTTTTGCTTTCATTACAGGAAGCCAAAATCAGTAGAAAGGCGAGTGTTATATATTTAATTTTCAATTCTTTTTTTGCTTTTTCTTGAAAATTGGATAAATCAAAATCAATCCGAAGAGTATTCCGAATATGCTAGAGGTATTATTTATTGGTTCTTTTACAAATCCTAAAAGATTTACTAATGCAAAAATTATAAATAATAATCCGATAATTGATATTATTAGACTCGGAATAGGTTTCTCTGACCAACTTTGTTTCTCTTTCATTTTATGAATTTTTTTTAATGATTTCCAGTTAGAATTACGTGTCGAAAATTATCGATTTTTTTCAGCAGTCAACTCTACAATTTTACAAATCACTTCAGTAGCTTTTATCATACTTTCTACAGGCACATATTCATAACGTCCATGAAAATTATGTCCACCAGCAAAAATGTTAGGACAAGGCAATCCCATATAACTTAATTGAGAACCATCAGTTCCGCCACGAATAGGTTTAATTAAGGGTTCAATACCTAATAACTTCATTGCATCTTCAGCAATATCAACAATATGCATCACAGGTTCTACCTTTTCTTTCATATTGAAATACTGATCTTTTATCTCAATAGTAATCACTTCTCGACCATATTCAGAATTGATATCATTTGCTAGTTTGCTAAGCATTTCTTTACGTGCCTCAAAATGATTTTTATCGTGATCTCTTATGATATATTGAAGTATGGTTTCATCTACTTTACCGTCAATACTATACAAGTGAAAGAATCCTTGATAATCTTCAGTGTGTTCTGGTGTTTCAAGTCTTGGTAACGCGTTTATAAATTCGGTTGCAATATACATAGAGTTGACCATTTTTCCTTTGGCATAACCTGGATGTACAATTTTTCCTTTGACATGTATTTTTGCGCCAGCAGCATTAAAATTCTCGTATTCTAATTCGCCTATCTGACTACCATCCATCGTATAAGCCCAATCTGCTCCAAATTGTTCTACATCAAAATGATGAGCACCTCGACCTATTTCTTCATCTGGAGTGAAGCCAATTCTAATATTACCATGTTTAATTTCTGGATGTTGAATTAAGTATTCCATAGCAGAAACAATTTCAGTAATTCCAGCTTTATCATCTGCACCTAATAGCGTGGTTCCATCAGTAACAATTAATGTGTTCCCTTTATAAAGCAATAAATCTTCAAAATAATCTGGTGACAGAATAATGTTTTCAGATTCATTTAAGGTAATGTCTTTTCCATCATAATCCTCAATAATTCTCGGATTTACATTCGCACCTGTGAAGTCTGGAGTTGTGTCAAAATGAGAAATGAAACCTATGGTTGGTACATCGTGATCTACATTACTTGGTAAGGTTGCCATGATATATGCCTTATCATCAATGGTCACATCACTCAAGCCAATCGTTTTAAGTTCTTCTGCCAATTTATTAGCTAAATCCCATTGTTTAGCTGTACTTGGAGTCGTGTTGCTTTCTGGATCTGATTCCGTATCGATAGTGACGTAACTTATAAATCTATCGATAAGGTGTTGTTTGTTTATCATGGTTGATGTTTTTTCAAAAATAAAAATTCAAATGCTAATTAGTATTGTAATGGTTATAAATTTACGATATAAAAAAGCACCTTAAAATAAATCAAGGTGCTTTTTTTAGAGTATTTTAATCTTACTTTTTAAAAGTAAATACTGGTAATGTAGAATGATTAACTAAATCTTCAGAAATACTTCCGCCAAATAAATGACTTAAACCAGTTCGGCCTTCAGTAATCATTCCAATAGCATCCATATTATGTTTATCTGCATATCCTAATATCGCTTCTTCAACATTATAGTCTGAAATTAAAACAATACCATCTTTCAGATTTTCAAGATTTGTTTCTTTTAAGAACTTAGATGCCTTTTCTTCAATTTCATCTGTACTTAAAAAATGAGCATTAGGAAGGTTAATATGTAATAATGTTATTTTTTTGCTAAGATCACTAAGTAATTTTATAGCAACTTTGGCTGCAGACGCACTATCTGCAGAAAAATCTGTAGCAATTACGATGTTTTCAAAGTCAATAGTTTCTGGCTTGGATTTAACTACCAGAAGAGGGATTTCACTATGACGCACAACTTTCTCGGTATTTGATCCAAGTAGTACACCATCATAATCATTGTGACCTCTAGATCCCATAACGATTAAATCTACATCAATTTCTTTTGCAATTTCATCTACTTCTTTTAAAACTTTATGATTTTTAATCATTGGAGTAACAGTGATGCCTTCTAAATAAGGTTTGTCTAAAAAACTTTCAAATTTCTTATTAGTAACCAATAGCATAAATGCAGTTTCTTCATTTTTATCTGAACTTGAAGATGAAAATATTGATTCTGAAAGCTCCAACATATGCATTACTATTAGTTCTGAATTATGTTTTTTAGCAAGAGCTGCAGCTGTTTCTAGAGCGTATTCTGATTGCTGTGAAAAATCGACAGGAATTATGATTTTTTTCATGATTTTTAATTTAATTTATATTCAAAAATAGAGAAACTATTGCATATAAAATATGATAATTGGCATATTTTAAATCTATTATTGACCTTTAAAAAAATTAGATTCTTATTTTTGTAGCATAAATAGCACCACATGTATAAACTGTTTTTAAGACCGATTTTATTCCTTTTTGATCCTGAAAAAATTCATCATTTTACATTCTCGTTAATACGCTTTTCTTGTAAAATACCTGGAATAAAATCACTATTTAAAAGCATCTATATGGTTGAAAATAAGTTCTTAGAACGAGATGTTTTAGGATTGCATTTTAAAAACCCTGTTGGATTAGCTGCAGGATTTGATAAAAATGCTGTGTTATATAATGAACTTGCAAATTTTGGTTTCGGTTTTATTGAAATTGGAACAGTAACTCCAAAAGGACAGGTTGGAAATCCTAAGAAAAGATTATTTAGATTGAAAGATGATGAAGGGATTATAAATCGAATGGGTTTTAATAACGAAGGATTAGAAGCTGCAATTATTCAATTAAAAAAGAATAAAGGACAGCTTGTTATAGGAGGGAATATTGGTAAAAACACTGCAACTAAGCCTGAAGATTACACCAATGATTACTTGGAGTGTTTTAACGGATTGCATCCATATGTAGATTATTTTGTACTTAATGTGAGTTGTCCAAATGTTGGCAGTCATGCAAAACTTAATGATAAAGATTATCTATTAGAACTTATTTCTGAAGTGCAAAAAGCAAATTCAAATTTTGAAAAGCAGAAGCCTATTGTTTTGAAAATAGCTCCAGATTTGAATACAAATCAATTAGATGAAATTATAGATCTTGTTAAAGAAACACATTTAGATGGTGTAATTGCGAGTAACACATCAACAGATAGAATAGGGTTAAAGGCTTCGGAAGAACGTCTTGCTGAAATTGGAAATGGTGGATTAAGTGGACAACCAATAAAACAAAAGTCAACACGTGTTATTCAATACCTTTCAGATAAAAGCAACAAAGCGTTTCCTATTATTGGAGTAGGAGGAATTCATTCTGCAAAAGACGCACTTGATAAAATTGAAGCTGGAGCAGATTTGGTTCAAATTTATACTGGCTTTATTTATGAAGGTCCAAAATTGATTAAGCAAATAAATAAAGCGCTTATAAAAAAAGCGAATCAATAAACTACGGATTCGCTTCTATTATTTAAGTAATAAGACTAGTTTTTTACAAACTGAATAGTGATTGTATTACTGTCTTTTTTGAGTTTAATAAAATACATTCCATCACTAAAGTCAGCAACATTTATAGTTAAATCGGAAATCTGTGAAATAGATTCCGTTTTTACAATTTGACCAAGCATATTATAAATTGAAAAGCTATCAGGCAAATTGTTAGTATTTGACAATTTAATGTTTAAAGTTGTCGTTGCTGGATTTGGATAAATGGATAGGTCATTATTTGAAAAATAATCATCGACACTTAAAACATTATTAGACATGTATGTTGTTTCTCCATCGTTATAAGCTCCACCTACAGCAAATACATTTCCTTCTGCTGTTTCAAGACTATAATAACCATTTCCAGAGCCACAACAGATACCATCACCAAAACTGTCATTAATTTCAAAAGTGTAACATTCGTTTACTACCACATCAAAAAATTCTGTAAATACTTGTAAGTTATCTGTACTATTAGAATAGGTTGGGTTCGAATATAGTACTGTACCAGCAGTGTTTTTCAAGGACCAAGATATGTCTTCCGGAAAGTCATCTGTCGATAAAGTTAATATGATTTGATTCGTATTAATATCAATTCCTCCAACAGATATGTAATTTTGAAACACTTTTGTTATTGATTCGGAACCATTTGATACTGTTAGTGTTACATCATATACTCCATTAGAAGCATAGGTGTGTGATGGATTTTGTGTTGTATAATCAATATTATCATCTCCATTAATATCCCATAACCAAGACGTAGCACCAATACTATTGTCTGTGAAATTAACTGTTGGGTTAGCATCACAACTGCTGATGTAATCTGAAGCAATATCAATATTGAAACTAGGACAGGTTAGTGCAGATCTAGAAGCCTGATAAGTTCCATAAATTCTTGCATATTGTTGTGGCGAAAATTGAATTCGGCAATCTTTACGAGAGTAAGACATGATATTAAATGGGTCAGGATTAAAGAATTGATTGTTTGCATCAATATCGTTCCCTACGTATGTGCAAACAGTGGTAACATTACTATTACTTAATTGTGGATCAGCAGGAGTATCACAAATAAAATCTCCAGTAGTACTACAATTAGATCCATCTACCAATTCTGAAGTTAGTGTTCCATTAATATTTCCATGTGTATGAGAAAGTGCAAAAAAATGCCCCATTTCATGAGATAAAGTACTGCCATTTGTAGCACAAGAATTATTCATTAAGATTACTTCTGGACCACCAGGAAAATAGGCGTAACCACATAATCCATTTCCGGACGAAGAGCTAGTTACCGTATTTGCGAAGTAAATATTAATAACATTATTAACATTATGAGTTGCTGTCATTGCATCTTGTTCGTCGGTTTCGAAGTTGAATAAGTTGGTGTCATCAATATAATTTATACCATCACATAAAAAGAATTCTATATATGCATTAGCATAAAAATCATTCATAATTGACATTGCGGCATTAAATTGATTTAGTAAAAGTCCACCAGTTCCTGCATCAGTTCTAATGATGTGAGCTTTAATTGGTACTGAACTTATTGCTGTTGATGAACGACTAAGAGCTATTTGATTAAATTCTTCTTCAAATTGTTGAATTTGAGGTAGAAGTTGTTCGAAATAAGCTTGAGATTCTGGACTTACAATAGTGCCACATTGCGGTTCTACTTGAGCGTTGCTAAAAACGAATAAGTTTAAAAACACGACAGTAATAATTGCGTTTTTCAATAATTTTACTTTTTTCATAATTAAATTTCTGGGCTAAACTGGATACAGTAAAAATAACTAAAAACTGACTATAGATATAATTTAATCATTGAAACGCGAGCTCTTTTTAGTTTAAAACTAGTCTTTTTGTAATAAAAGCACCATCTTGAAGTTCAAATTTAACTAGATAAATACCTTTATTTAAGGCTGTCAAATCTAATTTTAATGAAGAATCTAGATCTTTATTATTCATCTTAACGACTTGTTTTCC